>JAGQLL010000079.1 GCA_020429395.1 Candidatus Dojkabacteria bacterium
AAAGTTGATCTGAAGTCAAAACTCGAAGGTAGGGGTGCAAATATTTCGATGAGTATGGACTCATTCGACTTGGCTATCAAAAAACGAGCTATCCCAAGAGCTTTAAAACTAGAAAGACAACTCACAAAAGAAGAGGTGGAACAACTCAGAGTAGAATTTGAACAAGCAATCGATGAAAAGAAATTTAGACCCAAAGATAAGCCTGTGACGATTAGAGTTAAGAAAGAAGAGGTTGAGAAATTGAAAAATTTAGGAATTTAGAGATTAAGAAATTAAAAATAAATAGGTCACGTGCATCCTCTTAGACTCGGATAACGTAAGGAATGCGTTGAAAATTTAATAATGTCCCGTGAATCCTCGTAAACTCGGATAACGGGACAAAAGAACTCTAAAATCTTTATTGCACTTTGTTTGTAAAGATTAAGAATTCTATTTGGCCCTATCGTCCTCAATGAGGACTTGGCTTTTACAAGCGATAGCGCTGTAAAAGACATAGCCGAATTAGTCCGCCTATTTTTTGTAAAAAATGGGCGGATAACGGGAAGAAACATTGAAAAATAAATAGGTCACGTGCATCCTCGTAGACTCGGATAACGTAAGGAATGCGTTGAAAATTTAATAATGTCCCGTGAATCCTCGTAAACTCGGATAACGGGACAAAAGAACTCTAAAATCTTTACTGCACTTTGTTTGTAAAGATTAAGAATTCTATTTGGCCCTATCGTCTAACGGTTAGGACAGCAGATTCTCAATCTGTAAATCCGGGTTCAATTCCCGGTAGGGTCATTCGACTTCGCCAAGGCTTCGTCGAACAAATTCTCCTTTGCCAAGGCTACGAAGAACAGCTTCTATTTCGCTAAGTTAGTAAGAATAAGTACTCCTTCCATCTTGCACAAGGCAGATATGTACACCATCCTTTCAACTTGCCAAATTTATCTCACACAATCCCCTGTGCAATCATCGCATCCGCAACTTTCTTAAACCCCACGATATTTGCATTTTTTACAAAATTAATTCTACCGTTTTTATTACATTTTCGATCATTTGGGTGTTAAGAAAAAGTGTTCTTTTTACTTTAATTGTTGTGGAAAGTATTATACGATGGTGAATACTTTTTTGGTTTCAGTGTTGATTGGCTTTCGTAATTTTTTATTACACAACTAATTAGCCATACACCAATTTGTTTTTGGGTAGTAAGATTGATTACTGGTGTATATAACGAATATATAGTATAATATAATCTTGAATTTATACAGAAACAATGGAATACGGAGCATATTTCTATCCAATAACAACCAGGTGTCCCGACAGAAGGAATCGTGCTGATTTAATGGGTTATTCGCCCGTTGATGAGTCACTGCTTACACAGAATGCCACGCCATTGTTTAGAGGCCATATGCAACCCAACACATATACAATAGATGGATTAAATGGAACAACTTGGGATGATGGTGATTTGAGCGCTATGCATACACAAATTGAGTTAGCACAAGAATATGGTCTCAGTTATTTCGTTATGGACACATACATTGGACGGAAGGAAGGAAAACCAGTTCAAGAAATGATAGAACCTCTTAATCATCTGGTCAAATTAAATCAACCTAATTTCGGTTTTGCTTGTATGGCTGTGATGGGAAGTCCAAGAGTTGTACTCCCTGTCCCAAATGTACCTGATTTTGAAGAAGTGGGTAGATATTATGATAGAACAAAAGAATCAGTAAGATATTTAATCGATACTTTGGCGACACTATACTGGAATAACCCGAATTATTTACAAATAGATCAAAGACCATACTTACCAATTTTTACTTCCGATATGAGCCCGGGACATGATGGTCTAGATTTACCCAGTATGATTGAAGAAATGAAAGAATATTCATTAAAAACCTATAATGTTGTACCTTGGGTTGCTGGAGTTGTCAGGAAAGTAAAAGGAGCAGAAGCTTTACTTCAAGCAGGTGCTGATGGGTTGACTGGTTATGCATTCTTACCTCAATTTGGTAGAGATTCTAATCCCATTCAGAGTTATAGACAACGAATAAAGGATATCAATAAAGAATGGGCAGAGATACAATATTTATGTAATAGGTTTGGTGTTTCTTTTATACCACCTGCAGTGGTAGGATGGGATGCATCTCCTAGGGGAATGAATAATTCTAATTTGAGCGATGTAACCGGAGTATATCCATATACCCCAATTTTAACTAGTGCTACTCCAGAATTATTTGGTAAACATTTAAGAGAAGTTGCAAATTATATAAAAGAGCAAGCTCCTCCTGCACAACATAGAGCCACAATTTGTGCTTGGAATGAAGTTACAGAAGGTGCAGCATTACTACCGAAAATTATTGATGGTAAAGTAAATCCTCAATATCTTGAGGAAGTGAAGAAACTTACAATGAGTGAGTCTTGATATTTATTTCTCGATATATAATCACACAACCCCCTGCGCCATCATCGCATCCGCAACTTTTCTAAACCCGGCGATGTTTGCTCCTTTTACGTAATCAACGTTGCTTCCTGTAGTTCCATTTTCTACCATTTGGGTGTGAATGTTTTTCATAATGCTTTTTAGTTTCATATCAACATTCTCGAAGCTCCAACTTTCTCTCTGAGAATTTTGAGCCATTTCGAGACCAGAGACAGCTACGCCCCCTGCATTCGCTGCTTTTCCCGGTACGAACACAATATTGTTTTTTCTGAAAACTTCATAACCTTCGGATGTTGTAGGCATGTTAGCACCCTCTAAGACATAACGTACATTATTATTTACTAAAGTCTTCGCATCTTCTTCTGAAATTTCATTTTCTGTAGCACAAGGGATGGCAATATCTGCTTTTATATCCCATGGGCTTTTGGATTCGATGTATTCAATACCAGTTTTGTTTTTGAATTCTGATAATCTCCCTCGTTTTACAAATTTGAGTTCTTTAATTTCTTCGAGAAGTTCTTTTGTAATTCCGTTTTTAAAATATAGTGTACCTTTTGAATCTGAAACAGTCAGGGCCTTAGCTCCTAGCTCAATCAACTTTTCGATTGTGTATAAAGCAACGTTTCCCGAACCTGACACCAAAACTCTTTTACCCACAATAGTTTCTTCGAAATGCTCCAAAACATTTGTTAACATATATACAACACCATAACCTGTTGCCTCAGTTCTTACTAAACTTCCCCCATGTGTTAGACCCTTTCCTGTGAGTACTCCTGAAAACTCATCTCTAAGTCTTTTGTATTGCCCAAATAGAAAGCCAATTTCTCTTCCCCCTACACCAATGTCTCCTGCAGGTACATCAATATTAGCCCCGATATGTTTGGAAAGTTCAATTGCGAAACTTTGCACAAATCTCATAATTTCATCGTCAGTTTTTCCACTTGGATCAAAGTTGCTTCCACCTTTTCCTCCTCCGAGATTTAGACCAGTTAGTGCATTTTTGAATGTTTGTTCGAATCCTAAAAACTTCAATATGCTGAGATTAACAGTGGGGTGAAATCTCAAACCACCTTTATATGGTCCGATGGCACTATTAAACTGAACTCTGTATCCTTTGTTTACTTGTACTTTCCCATCTCTATCAATCCAGGGTACTCTGAACAGAAAAACTTTTTCTGGCTCAACTATTCTTTCTAACAATCCATTTTCTAGATATTTTGTGTTATCAGAGATAAATTCTGAAATACTTACGAGCACCTCTTCTACTGCTTGGATAAATTCTGGTTCATGGGGATTATCTAATCGTACTTTGACTAAAACTTCTGTTAAATATTTATTCATAGGAGTAATAAAAAAATAAGATTTAGTTTATATCAACATGATGTGATTTTACAAAAAATTCTAGTTAAATAGTAAAATATAAAATTAT
>JAGQLL010000080.1 GCA_020429395.1 Candidatus Dojkabacteria bacterium
AATACTCCCCTTTCATCTCTCGCCACACCACCAACAAAATCTGTTTCAACATGTCACCCGATTCACTTAAAAACTTTCGGTTTTTGGTGCCTGACACATCTTCGTCATTCCATTTCACTCGAATTTCTTTGATTTTCCCGCCCTTTTTCTGTATTAGATACAGCAGTTCCACATCAAAAGCCGATACTGACCAGCCTTTTACGTTTTTCACTTTCAAAGCGTTCAATTTGGGAAATGTTTCTGTTAAAATATCGGCGCGAATGATTTTAAAACCGCATTGAGTGTCATCGATCTGCCTCAAAAGAAACAGCTTCCTGAAGCTACTAAACAAAAATCCCGCTATCTTGCGGCTAATTGTAGCAGAGTTGCGTTTCCCACCCCTGGAGCCTATTACAGCGTGATTTTCGGCGATAAATGGTAGTAGTTTATCCAACTCGCTCAAAGGAGTTGATTGATCCATATCAGTGAACAGAATATACTCTCCTGTAGATTCTTCAATCCCGCGATTGATGGCGACTGGTTTGCCCCCATGCTCTGCTTCGATAATCTTAAGAAATTCTTTGTTAGAGTAATTTTCTTTTAAATAATTCAGACTACCATCAGTGGAACCATCATCCACTATCAATACCTCATATGTAAAATCTTGTTTTTCAAGATACCCAAAAGCATCATGGAGAAGACCTTTCTTGAGATTTGAAAGTTCGTTGTATTGAGGAATTATTATTGATAAAAAAATATTATCCTTTTTCATTATTTATATAAATACTATAATTGTGCACTTTCTCAGAGAAAGTAAAATTGTCAGCGCTCTCAAAAAATTCTTCCAAAAATAAATCAGAATCTTCATCTACAATCATAACAAGTGCTTCATCACGTAATTGCACTGCCTCTTGCATTTTATCATCTGAATAGATGAGATGGTACCAAACCAGATATTTGTTCACGAAATTTCCGTTTAATTGCGTAAAGATCCACGGATCATCTCCATAGTAGTAATAATCAACGCCTTCATAATTATTTTCAAAATGCTTGATTAAATCTTTTCGAGGTTGGAAGTAATTATGCTCTTTCCAAAACCAGCTATGGCCATCGCGCTTTCCGAACAACAAATATTGAGGAAAATCTGTGTAATATCGAATATGACCATCAAACCGTTCTCTATCAACGATAGGGAAATTAAATCCCTTACTGAATAGAAAAGTTACTAAAAGTAAAAATCCCAATATCAATTCAACCAATTGAAGTTTGGTAGATGGTTTGGATTGGAGATAAATGCCTAAAGAAAGAAGTGAAATAGGTAACAGTTGGATCAAATAATGCATATATGGCCTTCCCGAGAGTGTAACCAATGTGATATCTACTACTAACGTCAGAATTACCACAAATACTGTTCTACTTACTTGATTTTTGTGTAGTTTGATTAATGCGTAGAAAAAGATGATTGCAGAACCAGCAATTTTAACTACATTCCAATAATTAGCATCTTCTTCTAATTCAACATACCTAAAATTGGTCAAGAAAGTAGCATCCACAAAGTCATCGAAAGTTCCTCTTAATAGAAGGTATAAGAAATATGCACCAACAATGAGTAAGTAGGTAAGAAATATTTTGAAGTAATATTTAAAATCGAACTTTTTCCTCTTTTTCCAAAGATCAAAAATAGCTACGAGTGAAATAATTGCGATAGACTCTACGAAAGCTTGAGGCTTTATCAAAAATGTATACGATAAAAGCAAACCAACAAAATATGGCCTTTTGTTAAAAAGCGAAAGATATAAAATTGACAAAGTTGCTGGGATATAGAAAACTTCACTGTTTGCGAGATTCCCCTCGAGGAGTGGACTACCGAGGAATATCGCAAAAACTATCAAAACCATATTTCTCAATTTGTACTTAATACCCACTCGAGATAACAACTTCTCGAAAACAATTATTGAAAATACACCCGCTGAAATATTCATCAACTTTACGAGTACATAACCAATATCCCAATCGAAAACTCCAGCAATTGTGTAAATCCAGACCATCATCGGGGGTTTGTGATCCCATGCTCCCAAATACAATTCTTTTCCTTTTAAAATCGCTTCTGCTTGAGCTGCGTAAAAGCCTTCGTCTGGATACCAGAACCCCTCGAAAAGACTAGGTATTCGCAAGAATACAAACAGCGCAATAATTAACAAAATTAATTTGTTTCGTGATAAGAAATTCTTCATAGACAATATATTAGAACACAAAGAAGACCGCCTGCAAACCAAAAGGTTTGTCAGACGGTCTTGGCTTTTTTATTAAAGTTAAGCGTAATTTCCTTTTCTGGATTTAGTTTCTAAGACTGCAATTGCAAGTATTAGACTCCATCCGATGAATAAGCTTACTAATATGCTTCGTCCTGTTGGAGCAAGGGCACCTAATACTCTTGCCTCTTGTACACCTAGGATACTTCCAGGAGTTGGTGTTGGACCAGGAATTTCCTGGTTACCAAATGCAATATTGTCTACAATTTGACCAGACTCATCAATCACTACCCTGTAGTATGCAGGATTTACTGGATGTTTTTGTATTCAACCTGATTTTAATACTTCGGATACATAATAGACACCTGGCTCTAAATCCTTGAAGATAAAGTTTCCATCACTATCAGTTTTGATCGGACTACCTATCTTGTTCCCTGGTTCTCCGACTAATAGTGCTACTCCTACATTTTTATCTTCGACCTTATCCTCTATTTCTTCGGCTTCTTCTGGCAATTTCTCATCCCATAATTGTATTTCCCAATCTGAAAGCTTTGGCTCTTCTGGATCTTTCACTCCATCGCCATCTAGGTCGTTCCATTTGTAGCCTTCAATCATTCCGAGTTTGAAGTTTCCAAAATTGACACCTTCTTCTGTTCCTGACTCAACTACAAAAGTCCAGCATCCGTCGTATTTATCTTCCTCTTCATCAAGTAAGATTGTAGCACCAACCTCACTTTGGAATGGTGCTGTTTGCATCCAGCCATCTTGCTGTTCTTCACAGACTCTATACACACCTGCTGTTAAACCTTCAAATTCATAATATCCATCTTCATCAGTTTTGGTTGTTAATTCTTCCATTACTTCTATTTCGGACGATAATAATCTTTCTTCAATTGGCTCGTTTAACTCTTCAATCTTTGTTATATTGATAGTCCAATTCTCTAGTCCTTTTTCATCTTCATCCCATTCACCATCTCCATCAAGATCATCCCATTTATATCCTTCAACTTTACCAAATTCAAAATTACCAAAGTATAGTCTGCTTATATCCTGCCCCGATTCATAGATCTTGACGGGATAACAATTGTTCTGTATTTCTAGTTCCAATTCGACTGGTTTGAATTCGAGCATTTCTCTTGGTTCGGTTTGAATCCATCCTTCTTTTAATTCTTCACATACATAATAATTTCCCATCTCAAGATTGATAAACTTGAACTGACCTTTATAGACATTACCTGCTTCTGTTTCATCATCTCCAGTCTCCATTGATTTGACGATTTCCCAGTCACTATTGTAGAGATTTATAGTCCAATCATTAAGTTTGTTTACTTTATCTTCTGCTTCTCTTTCTTCCCAATCTAATTCACCATTTCCGTTTACATCTCTGTATTTCCACCCTGAGATTGTACCTGCTTCATAATTGCCAAAGTTTGCTTCTTCTGTATCGCCATCTGTGCCGATCTGAACATCCTGACAGTTTGTTTCTGTAGGATAAGTTCTGTACCAACCTGACTGCTCAACCTCGCAAATTGTATAGGTGCCGGGTAAGAGATTTTCGAAAGCATACTCACCTTGGCCATCAGTTAGTATAGAATCTTCACCTTCGTCATGAACTGAATTGTCATTTTCATCGATAAAGATTTTCCAGTTTGAGAGGAGTGGTTCGCAAAGTTGAGGTACTACGGCACTTGCTTCAATTCTATCTGATACAAATTCACAGTCCCTTTCTTTATTGCCATTGATATCGTTCCATTTGAATCCAAAGATTTCTCCTAGTTCGACATTTCCAAATTCAGTAGATACACTATATCCTGATTCATTTACTGTTATACCTTCGCAAACATGATATTCGTCGGTGGCTCCAGATTCATTGTTAGCAGGATTATTTAAAGAACGCATATCCTCCCATCCGTCTTTCTTTACTTCGCAAATATAATAATTTCCAAGACTTTCTAACACATCAATAAATTCTGCTTTTCCTGTGCCATCAGTACTTTCAGTTGCAATTAAATTCCATAAAGTTCCACTATCTTCATACAATCTGAAAGTAAATGTCGGATTCCCAAGATATGGATCATTAATACCTTTACCTAGATTAAAATCCATATCTTCATATTTCCATACTTCCACACTGCCGTATTCGAAGTTACCGAAATCATTCCCAGTAGAATCAACTCCTGATGAGATATTGATATCTAATGGATTTGTTGTAGTTTGTTTCCAACCATTTTGCTGAGTCTCTCGGACCCTATATGTACCATATTCGAGATTTGTAAATGTGTAGTTACCATTTTCATCAGTTTTAGTTGTAGCGTCGACCGATTCATCCGCATTTTTGTCCAGATTAATTGTCCAATCTTTTAATCCAGGTTCTGAAGGATCTTTGACACCATTGTCATTTAAGTCTTCAAACTTCATACCAGAGATTGAGCCATATGCGTAATTAGTTAATACAAGATTGTGGGTTAAACTGTCTGCATCTACTGAAACCGTGTAAGCTTTTCCGCCCGCAGGTTTTGTCTCAACCCAACCATCTTTTAAATCTTCAGAGTACGTGTATCTTCCATATTTCAAATCATCGAAAGTTACACATCCATTTTCTCCAGTAACTTTTGATTCATCATAATCACTTGGACCTTCTAGATTAATTGTCCAGCCAGCTAATTTTGAATCTCCAGTTGTTAAACCATCAGCATTTGTATCGTTATATTTACATACAGTGATTTCTCCTAGTATGTAGTTTCCAAAGTTAGCAGTATCTGCTTCACCTGCATCTATAGTTACATTTTGACAAAGTGGAGTCGTATTTAAATATCCACTTTGTAAAGTCTCTCTAACTGAGTAACTACCCGGTACAAGATTACTAAACAATACATCCCCATCAGTATTTGTTGTACTTGACGAGATCAAATCGTCAGCTACACAACCACTTCCTTTGTATAATGTCATCTGCCAATCTTTCAAATCAACTTCACCTGAGCCTTGTTGCATATTCAAGTCATCATCTTGGAATTTATGTGCAGTGATTGATCCTCTTTGTGTATTTGTAAAAGTACAGGTAATACTTTCTCCCGCATCTAGGTCAATTGTGGCAATACCAGTATTTATATCGACTTTTGAACCCTGGTCAGGATCAACACAAACTAATCC
>JAGQLL010000081.1 GCA_020429395.1 Candidatus Dojkabacteria bacterium
CAGGCACTTGGAGTAACGAGGCTGGGACATGTGTAGGAGGATATTATTCCACAGAATTGCTGCACTGCAATGGATATTTCCAATACAAAGCTAAATAGTCACTGGAGAATCTGAACTATTACTTTCTACCACTAGTCTATGAATGGTATAATATTTAAGTCTTCATAAACGAGAAAGGATGTTAGGTGAAGGAATTTAAAGAGTATTCAAATGAATTTTAATCCTCTTACAGATTCCTCCACAAATCCTAGATCCCTATCATTATGAAGGCTAATATTTACTTATTAGTTTTTTATAAATGGATAAACAATACACAAAATCCATAGACTTTAACGGCAAAAAGCTGACTTTCAAACTCGGCGGACTTGCTCCAAGAGCCAATTCTACAGTATGGGCTCAAATGGGAGAGACTGTAGTTCTTACTATCGTAACTGTTGGTCGAGAAAACCCAAATTTAGATTACTTCCCATTATCAATAGAATACATTGAAAAATTCTATGCTGGTGGAAGAATTTCCGGATCAAGATTCCAAAAAAGAGAAAGATGGCCTAGTGATGACGCGGTCTTGAAGGCACGTCAAATCGATCATTCAATTAGATCACTATTCCCACACGGTTACAAAAACGAAGTTAGTGTTACAGTAACAGTACTTGCGTATGATAATGTTCACGATCCAGAGACTTTGGCAGTCACTTCAGCTTCATTAGCACTAATGAATTCAGATGTTCCATTCATGGGACCTGTTGCTAGTGTTGTTGTAGGAGTAAAAGATGGGGAAATGATTATGAATCCATCAAACTTAACAGAAACCGACGAATTTGATTCAGAATTCATTATTTCTGCTAGAAATGACAAAAGAATCTTAAACATCGAAGGTTTCGGTAACGAATATCCCGAAGACAAGATGTTCGAGCTTATTGATTTTGCATTAGCTGAAATGAAACCTTTATTGGATGTTCAAGAAGAAATTACAAAGGAAATGGGCAAAGAGAAGGTTGAATTTGTAGATCAATCTCCAAATGAAGACATAATCAAAGATCTTCAGGACAATTACATGAAGAAATTAGAGCAGGCAATGTTGGACAAGGAGAATAGAGACAACTTGATGCAAGAAATTAGAGACGAGGTTTTGGAGAGTCATAAAGAAGAAGAGGGATGGGATGCAGGTTCCGTTGCTTCCGCTTTAGAATATGTGGCTAAGAAATATGTTCGAAATCTCATTTTGACAGAGGAAAAAAGAGTTACAGGCAGAAAACTGGATGAAATTAGACCACTTTATATTAAGGTTGGAGTACTCCCTAGAGTTCATGGATCCGCAATTTTTCAGAGAGGTAATACTCAATGTCTTTCGGTAGTCACACTAGGATCTACTAGACTCGTACAACAATTAGAAAGTTTCGAAGGAGAAGACGCAAAAAGATGGATGCACCACTACAATGGACCGAACTATTCCCTAGGATTGGCTGGAAGATTTAATTATATCCCAGGTAGACGTGAAGTTGGACATGGAAATATCGGTGAGAATGCATTACTAAAAATGATTCCTGAAGTCGATAAATTTCCATACACTCTTCGAGTTGTTTCGGAAATATTATCACAACAAGGTTCAAGTTCAATGGCTGCAACTTGCGGAACTACATTGGCATTAATGGATGCTGGAGTTGCAATTAAAGCACCAGTTGGCGGAATCTCCGTTGGATTGGTAACAGACAAAGACGAGAAAAACTATAAATTGATAGTTGATCTTGAAGATGTTGAAGATTTTTATGGTGACATGGATTTCAAAGTTACAGGAACTGACAAAGGAATTACCGCAATTCAACTTGATAACAAACTTAGAGGCATTCCTGTTGAGATTTTGAAAGAAGCTTTCACTAAATCAAAAGAAGCTAGACTTGAGATTTTGAAGGCGATGACAGCAGTAATTGCAGAACCTAGAAAATCAGTGAGCGAATATGCGCCAAAAGTTGATGTTATAAAAATCGCTCAAGAGAAAATCGGTGAATTGATTGGTCCAGGTGGAAAAGTCATAAAAGGAATTGTAGAGAAAGCTGGTGGTGATGTTGAGATTGATATTCAAGATGATGGAACGGTAACAATCACATCGATGGACGAAGAGCAGAGAAGACTTGCCAAAGCGATGGTTGAAGATATCGTAGTAGATCCTGAAATTGGAAGTATTTACGAGGGTAAAGTAGCATCCGTTAAAGAATACGGGGCATTCGTAGATGTTACCCCTAATATTTCTGGTTTAGTACATAAATCAGAAATGAGTGATAAATTTGTTTCAAATCCTGAAGAAATTGTAAAAGAAGGTCAGACAGTAAAAGTAAAAATAATAAAACTTGATAATGGTAGAATAAGCTTCACCATGAAGGGTTTAAATTGATATAAACCTTAAAACCTATGGTAAAGAAAACCATATCTTCTATCAGAAGTATTCTGACTAGGGAGCAAAACGAGATACTTTCAGCGGCCGCAATGTTGATGGTTCTTCTCTTTGCTACCAAGATTGTTGGTATGGTTTTTCTTTCACTGGTATCCTCTCAATTCGGAGCATCAAAGGAGCTAGATCTCTTCTATCTTGCTTCAGCGGTCCCCGAAACTATAACAAATATCATCCTACTAGGTGCGATATCTGGCTCTATAATACCCGTATTGGTTAAAATTAAAGAGAAAGAAGGTGATGAAAAATTCTCATCGTCATTTAGTACGATAATGAACTTAGGAATGTTGCTCTTCGTGTTCCTTTCCGTTCTGGTAATGATCTTTGCTAAATACACAGTTCCTTTTGCAGTTGAAATCACCCAAAGAAGTGGAGATTTGTCTCCGGAAGATATAAAGAATGTTATTTTAATGACAAGGATTTTGTTAATACCCCAAATCATTTTGGGTGCAAGTGCTTTCTTATCTTCCGGTCTCAATATTCATCAAAGGTTTATCATACCTCAGTTAGCTCCTCTACTTTATAACCTGGGTAAAATTATTGGAATAATCTTCCTGATTCCTATACTTGACGATAAAATTTGGGCATTGGTTTGGGGCACTTTAATTGGGGCTGTTTTGCATCTTTTGGTGCAGATTCCTCTTTGGAGACAGCTAAAGATCGGTTATAGGTTCCTCTATATTAATTTTCGTGATAAGAACTTCATGGAGGCCATGAAATTAGGCCTGCCCCGAGTCTTGGGACTCAGTGTTGAAGAAGTGGCTAGAATTGCAGACACATTGATCTCGTTCAGTTTGACAGTAGGATCACTAGCTTCTTATCAATATGCACTTAGATTAACAGCAATTCCTCTGAATTTATTTGGAACATCATATGCGATTGCATCATTCCCATCATTATCAAGATTATGGTCGAGTGGTTCAAAGATTGAGTTTGAAATACTTGTGAGGAAGATTATCAACCAAGTATTATTTTTAGCTCTCCCAGTTAGTGGATTATTTATAATTCTAAGGGTTCCCATCGTTAGGTTGGTATATGGAATCTTAGGAGGCAGTTTTACTTGGGCAGACACTTTACAGGTTTCTTGGGTTTTAATGTTTTTTGCTATAGGGATCAGTCTTGAAACTCTTCGAACTACACTTTTTAGAGTATATTTTGCAATCCACAATTCCA
>JAGQLL010000082.1 GCA_020429395.1 Candidatus Dojkabacteria bacterium
CCATATATCACTAATCTTATGAAACTAGGAATAATTATCCCTGCCCTTAACGAAGAGAAAAAAATCTCAACCACCATTTCAAAAATACCAAAGAAGATTAATCACATCGAAAATATTCGTATTTTAGTTATTGATGATGGCTCTACCGACAATACCAGTTTAATGGCGAAGAATTCAGGTGCTGATGTAATCAAACATAACAAAAACAAAGGTGTTGGAGTTGCATTTCAAACAGGACTAGAGTGGGCATTAGAAAAAAGAGTCGATATCCTAGTGAATATTGACGCGGATGGGCAATTCAATCCTGATGATATTCCTACAATGATTAAACCCATCTTAGAAAATGAGACTGACGTAGTTGTAGCAGATAGGTTCAAAAATGGAATGCCAAAAGATATGCCCAAAGGCAAATATTTTGGAAATAAAATGATGTCATTTTTAATAAGTAAGCTTTCAGGAATGGAATTGTCTGATGTTTCTTCCGGATTTAGAGCATTCAATAAAGAAGCTATGTACAAACTAAATCTAATCGGAAATTTCACATATACCCAAGAATCCATATTAGATCTTGCAACAAAAGGTTTGCGAATTATAAATCAGCCCGTACAAGTTACATATTACAAATCTCGAAAATCTAGAGTAGCCTCAAACTTATTTAGCTACGCGATGAAAACATCGTTGATAATTTTTAGAAGTTTTAGGGATTACAGTCCATTAAAGTTTTTTGGGGTTTCGGGATTAATCCTTTTCACCTTAGGGTTATTGCTCGACTTATTTTCACTACAATATTATCTCAGAACTGGAGGCTTCACACCTTATGTCTCCGTTGTTTTGACAGGAATTTATCTAAACACATTTGGTTTCGGCATAATTGTATTAGGAGTTATAGCGGATATGTTCGATAGAGTTAGGAGAAATCAAGAAAATATATTGTATTTATTGAAGAAAGAGAGATATGAAAAATAATAAACCAATATATGTTGTTTTAGGAACTCGAGCCCAAACAATCAAAATGGCTCCTGTAATGAGAGAGCTCGAAGCTCAGAAAATGCCTTTCACCCTACTCTATACACAACAACACAAAGTAACGATCACAGATCTTCTTGAAAATTTCGATATAAAAACAAAACCAATAAGTATTATCGAAAGAAAGGACGAAGCAAAAACTATCAAATTATTTGCTGGTTGGCTAGTTCAAATACTTCTTATCACACTTAATCCTTTTAGTGCGAAGAAAATATTTACAGAAGGAAAAGGATTAATCCTCACGCATGGGGACACTGCTACTACTTCGTGGTCTGCATTTTATGGAAGACTTCATGGGCAGAAAGTTATGCATATCGAGTCGGGTCTGAGATCTTTCAACTTGATGAACCCATTCCCAGAAGAAATACAGAGATTAATAAGTTTTAGGTTTAGTAATTATTATGTAGCACCAAACGAATGGGCATTAAACAATTTGAAGAAATATAAAGGTGAGAAAATTAACTCGCAGGCAAATACAATGTACGAATCACTTACCTATATTATCAAGAAGAAAAATCCTGAAATCTTATCAAAATTGACGAAGAAATTTAAACTTCCAAATAAATACGCGCTTGTTTCAATCCATCGATACGAGAACATCTTCAAGGAAGAACGGTTCAAAGAGATTATGGGTTTACTAGAGAAAATCTCAAAAGATATAAACCTTGTTTTTGTACTACATCCAACCACCGAAAAACAACTTGAAAAGACAGGGTATGGAAAGAAATTAAGTCAAAACCAAAATATTCAATTAGTTCCTAGACAGGATTTTCAAAATTTTGCATATATAACTGATTTAGCCGAGTTTGTGATAACCGATGGGGGCAGTAACCAGGAAGAATTGAGTTATATTGGAAAACCTACAATATTATTTAGAGAATACACTGAAAGAACTGAAGGCTTAGAAGAAAATGTCGTTCTATCAAAGTTTGACCATGATTTGATTTTTGACTTCGTAAAGAATTACAAAGATTATCAGCGGAAACCTCTTAATTTGAAAGTTACGCCGTCGAAATTGATTGTTGAGTTTGTAAAGCGCTCAACATAGTCTATTGCTCCACCATTTCCGGAGAAATACTCAGTCTATTTCTTTATTATTTTTCTAATCATCCCTAATCTCTTTAGGAAAAAAATAGAGAGTGGACCAATAATTAACAACAGTGTTGCCCCAACTATCCTATCTAAAACAGATGCCACAACAGCATCTTGTGCACGAATATTTATCACCTGACTTGCAAATGCAAACAGCAATTCTTTGATTCCTAATGCTGATGGAGTTATGTTTAAGAATATTGACAATACAGAGAAAGAAGAAAGAAAAATATTATCCCAGATATCAATTATTTCACCAGTAGTTTTAACAATTCCTAAAAATATAAATTGTGAATACAACAAAGTAGCAATAACTATTAAATTCAACGCAGTGATTAGGCTCATGATAGCTACCCTCTTTGGAGATTTCGAGATAATATTCCATCCTTCTACCACACTTAGAACTTTTTCTTTCAAACCTTTGAATGGGATTAGTTTCGTTATAAGTTTTGTTGAGAAAATAGACAAAATTGAGCCGACTGAAAGACATGTAAATGCTAGAGCTACTACAATACTAAATTCAGATGTTTTTAAGTAAATAATCAACATCGAAATTAACCCCAATATTCCTAATACAAAGAAATTAATAATGTAGGAGCCTGCGACAATCGTAGCGAATGAAGAATAACGCAGGTCATGCTTTTTTTTCAGGTAAACTGCACTACCACCCATACCAGCGCGGAAAGGAAGAAAGGTATTTCCAAAACTTGTTGCAGTTGCCAATGCAATGCTTTCGATTTTACCCAGATTTACACCAAATTGCCTGTAAAGATACCAAGAGAACAAGCCGTTTATACTAAGCAAAACCATGTTAAAACCTGCTAGGATAATGACTTGCCAGTATTTCAAGTCTAGGATGATTTTGAAATCACTGTGATTTTCATATAAATAATATCCTGCGCCAAGAAGTATTAATAAAGTGAATAATAAGGCTAAAAATTGCTTCGGAGAGTTCTTTATAAGGAGTTTATAAAGTCCTTTTAGGATACCTAAGTAATACAAAAGTGCCAAAATTGGGCCAATTAAAAAAATCTTAATACTTCGCGATGGTACATGATCTAAGTAAACTGATACCATTAGCCAAGAAATCCCCATGAGTATTAACGATGTTATTCCAAACAGCCACCAAAGCAAATATATACCAGCCAAAGCAAAAACAGGAAACAACAATATCATCCAGTGTTTGAGGCTTTTCTTTTTTAGATAATAGTCAGTAAAGTGCAAACCCCTTTCGATAACATGATGCAAGCTCTTATTGGTATCATCACGACCATAATTGATTATCCAAATATCCGGATCAATGACTATATTGTCTTTTTCTAAAATGTAAGAAAAAAGTCTGGTATCTTCCGAAGACTCACGGTTAAAAGTATGTCCATAAGTTTCAATTATTTGCTTTAATAACGGCCTTTTTATGAAGAAAATTGTCGTACCTTTTGGATAAATATCGAAATTCTCTTTTGTGAGAATAATCCTTTGTTTACATTCTCTGTAATATTTCCTGAAAAACTGCCTTCGAATTGCAGAATAAAATACTTCAAAAATTGTTTCTTTTTTCAGTCCTTTGCTATGACCAATTATCACATTGTCTTTTTTATCTTTCAGGTTTCGTAAGATTTCCTTCGGCACCAAACACCTGGAGTCAATATAAAGTAGATTTTCATGCTTTGCTTCATTCATTGCAGTTTTGCGAGCATCAAATCTACCAAGATTCTTCGGATGATTTACTAATCTGACATTTTTGTATTTCTTCACTACATCTGAAGTCTTGTCCGTCGAGCCGTCATTGACTACTACAATCTCAAAATCTTCTTTTGGATAATCAATTCCCATGATCGAGTCCAAAAGTTTTCCGATTGCCTTCTCTTCGTTATAGACAGGTATTAAAACTGAGATTTTCATTTACGATATTTCCAAATATAAATACATAAATAATAGCCGTACAGTCCCTGAAGTAAAGCCACTTTCCAGGTGCTAAAACTTTTCCAATATCCATGCCTCAGCATTGAGACCACGATTGATTGTATCATCCAAAGCGGTGCAAGTACCGGATTAGCATATTTCTTTTGCTTATCAATACTATTTTGGAATCTATTCAAAACATCTTCGTTGCAATTATAGTTGTCGAAGTCTTCCCTGTAAAAAAACTTTGCATGAACATCTATCCATTTCATCCACTTAGTTCTAAATCTATTGAAAGTATAGTTATTGTAAAGCGGTTGATGCTCAAGGACCAGATCACTCTGTACCAGGTTCCCATATGTCCCGGGATCTTTACCAGGAAAGGAGAAATAGTACATTTTATTCTTTCTGAACAATACTTTTTTCTGTGGAAAACCTTTAGTAATATATTGCTTCCCATTCCAAAGTGGCCATACAAATGAATATGCATCAATGTCTTTGTTCTCAATCAAATTTCTAAGATTCTTTTTCAATTCGGGAGAAAGGAATTCGTCAGCATCAATTTGGAGGATCCAATCATATTTACATTGGTTGATGGCAAAAACCTGATGAAACTCTCGCATTCCACGATGTTCCTGTATAAATATCTTGGCACCAAAATCTTTTGCTATTTCTAAACTTCTATCAGTACATTTTCCATCATGAACAATAACTATTTCATCAATCACATCCCTGAGAGAATCTAAGGACCTCTTGATATGTTTCTCTTCATTGTAGATAACTAAAAATGCGGAGATTTTCATTATTTTTTACTTAGGAGAAATGTTTTTGAGTAAGGTTTGCCATAAGTGAGTACTCTATGGAAACCTTTTGCATATACTTTGAACATTTTAAATGACATTGCCTTTCTATGTTCGACCACCCTGTAGAGCACAGATGAAAAAAGCTTTACGGGTATCCATAGATAAACGTTAAGATTGTTATCTGTTTCTATCAACCTTACTTTATTACTTTTCAAAAATTTCTTAAAATCGTCTTCGTTTGGTTGGCCATAGAGTTTATGTTCATCTAGAAATTTGATTTTATTTAGAAACATCATTCTCAAGATTTTCTCAAAAGGTTCCGCATGATCAAGTGGGAAACTCATTATGATGTCGTTTTTTGCAACTCGAGCCAATTCTTTAATAAATGTTTCCCTATTCTGAGGGGGAACATGCTCAAAGGTGTCTATACATGTCACCAAATCAAAAGTTGAGTCTTTGAACTTTGATCTTTCCCCGTCATAATTTACAAAATCAACTTCAGGATATGCCTCAATGTCTTCTTTTAAAAATTTGTATTCATCAGTTTCAAGCAAAGTTAACCTTACATTTGGAAACTCAGAAATATATCTAGCCAAACCTGGACCATTTGGCCCAACATCTAACACGTTGAAACTTTTCTTCCCCTCGGATATTTTCTTGATATAGTTGTATACGTAGAGGTATCTTTGAAATGTATCTATCATAATAATCCATCTTTAACACCTCTAAAAAAATAAGGGAGGTTCTTTGGTCGAGGTAATACCCATAAAAAACCTGTGAGCATTGAAAAAA
>JAGQLL010000083.1 GCA_020429395.1 Candidatus Dojkabacteria bacterium
TTGGAGCTTTCGGTGTGAATACTTCATTAAACTGGTCTTCATTGATTTTACTCAGGACTGGATGATCCCCAATTCCAAAACTGGTAATTTCTGAAACGCTAACAAAACGGGTGTTTAGTTCTGGTAGGTCTTCTTTTAGAATTTGAATAGTAGCAATTACTTCCTTTGTTGGATAGTCTCCAGTTGCAGTGAAAACAATATCAGGATTGTCGTTGTTGTTCCCAATAAAATCCCAAGCGTGCATACCAGTAGTCATTTGTTTCTTTGCATCTTCAAGTGATAAATATTGTGGAAGTTCGCGCTTAGCTGTGACTATTAAGTTAACAATATTTGTACTTGAGAAAGCTTCTTCGGCAGTTGCCAAAAGCATATTTGCATCAACAGGGAAGTGAACTTTTACAAAATTTGAATAATCATTCAAGACAGAGGTGATTAAACCCGGATTTTGATGAGAATATCCGTTGTGATCCTGTCTCCAGCTACTACTTGTTAAAACAATGTTTAAAGAAGGAACTGGCTTTCTCCATTCTACAGCTTTTGATTGTTTGAGAAATTTTGTGTATTGGTCGATCATGCTCGCGACAATCATTCCAAACGCTTCATAAGTAATAAATACTCCATGTCTCCCAGTCAGGGTGTACCCCTCAAGCCAACCTTGTAGAGTATGTTCGCTTAAAATTTCCATAACTCTACCACTAGGTGAGAGGTTTTCAGAGCCTTGTGGAACTGGCCAGTTATATCTACGTGTAGTCACCTCAAAAAGTGAACCAAGTTTGTTGGATTCTGTTTCATCAGGTGACATCACTCTAAAGTTGTTAGGGTTTTTGACTATTACGTCTCTCAGGTAATCTGAAAAAACCATCATATTGCTAATCCGCGCTGAGGACAAAATCGAATCTTCTTGAATTTTTAATGATCCGAGGTTTGGTAGTATTAACTTTTTGCTGACTTCTCCTCCATGTGCGTTTTTATTTTTTCCGATTTTAAATTTATCATCAGGAACCAGGTCTAAAATTTCTGGGATAGGTCGATAATTTTCATCCAATAGCTCTGATACTTTGTAACTTTCTAGCCATTCTGACAATTCTAAGAATTCGCTTGTATCATTGTGAAT
Source organism: Candidatus Dojkabacteria bacterium (assembly GCA_020429395.1). GTDB lineage: Bacteria > Patescibacteriota > Dojkabacteria > B142 > OLB20 > JAJTYI01. Next base: position 1,115 of record JAGQLL010000083.1, read on the forward strand.
ATGTTCTAATGGAACACCATGTGATCTGAAAGAGTCTTCATTCATCTTCCCCTTGACTATTTCGGGTCCGGTCCAGCCTTTCTTGCTAACTAGTATAACCACTGGCCATTTAGGTTTTTGTTGTTCGGGGTTACTTTGGATACTTTTGATTTGTTGATATGCTGTCTCCATAGCAGTAAGCATGCCTTCATAGAGGTAATCACCCGAAACAATTAATGGAAGATAACCTTGACCCTTGAAATAATCATAGAGTTCTTCATCGGACATAGTTCCAAATATTGTGGGCCCGGAAATTTTGTATTTGTTCACGTGGACGATTGGAAGTACAGCGCCGTCTTCTGCGGGGTTGATGAATTTTGCACTTTGCCATGCTGCGCTAAGTGGCCCTGATTCAGCTTCTCCATCTCCAACTATGCAAGCAACTATCAAATTTGGATTATCGAAACAAGCTCCAAAAGCGCTAGAAAGTGAATAACCTAGTTCTCCTCCTTCGAGGATCACTCCCGGTGTTTCAGGATTTGCATGACTTGGAAAACCTCCTGGCCAACTGAAATCTTTGATTAAAGCACCGAAACCTTCTTTTGATTGAGCATATTTGGGGTAAAATTCTCCTATTGTTCCTTCAACGTATAGATTTGCGAGAAGAGCAGGGTAGCCGTGACCTGGACCAGCAATTAACATAAATTCTTGATTGTGTCGTTTCGCTAGAATATTTAGATTGGCATACATAAAGTTTATTCCAGGAACCGTCCCCCAATGCCCAAGAACTCTTTCTTTTATATCTGATTTCTCAAGTGGTCTGTCAAATAGGAAATTATCTTTTAAGTAAAGTTGAGCTGCCCCAATGTAATTAACCAATCGCAAATACTTAGATAGTGCAACCAAAAGAGGCTCAGTGATAATATGATCGTTATTCAATTTGGGCAGTCGATGATATAAAATGTTACTATAGTTTAAAGTAAAAAAGGCTATGTTTCAAATCATTATAGCTCTTCTTTAGTTATCAGATATTACAATAATGCAGGAAAATCCAATTGATAAGAAAATCATAGTGGTAGGGAGAAGAAGTTCAAAGAAAAAGTATTTACTTGTTCTTTTAATACTATTTCTGATACTTAGTGCACTCATATCTTATGCTTTATCTTTACCTCAAAATGATAATATTGTAGATGTCCGTCCATCTTCGATTCCGACACCTACTATAGAGGTTGGAGTCAGTCCAACTGTAATTGAAGAATTTACAACACCTACAACTAAACCTACAAGTACCGATGTTAGTCTACAGAAATATATTTTCCCGGATTGTGAAATAGAGCTTTTAGCAGATTCTCAGTGGATTCCTTCTTCATCGGGATCTTTAGGTACTTGTGGAATCTTGAGTACTACAGTAGTAGGCGATTTCTCTAATCTGACAGATTTTGAAGGCACTCTAATAGCAATTTTACCTTTTTTATCAGATTCACCTTTTGCTCCGGAAAAACAAAATAATTATAAAGAATATTTGGATAGAATGAATAAAGACACAAATCGTTATACTCCCACAAAAGACTTCCTTTATAGCAGGGAGGATTATCAAGTTGATTATCGACCTGCAATAATTGCTGAGATTTATAATGCCGAATTGGGTATGACAAAACAAATTTTCTACACAGCCTTTAGAGGTGAATACATAATACTGTGGGGTGGTCAAACCTCTGAATCAA
>JAGQLL010000084.1 GCA_020429395.1 Candidatus Dojkabacteria bacterium
CATTCGAAAGAACACGATCACCATGGGTAACACCCGCAGATGTTTCGTCACAAGAAGTGTCGATACCTAGAATTATTGGGTTAGAAGTTTTCAATCCCATATCATTAAGTTCCTTGTATTCGCATCTATATAATTAATATCAATCTTGATAATTTTCAATCTTTTTCTCGATGCCATTTCATTAAAATATTCTTCAACTCCGGCAGACCATTCCACGGCAATAACATTGCCTTTTCTCAAAAACTTATCAATTGAAAGCTGTTTCATTTCAGAAATATTAGTTAATCTCCACGTATCAATATGAACTAATTTCCCATCTGGAATGTCATACTCTTCGACAAGTGAGTATGTTGGGGATTTTACGATTTCCATAATCCCAAGTTCTTTTGCGACGCCTTTTACAAACTGTGTCTTTCCTGCTCCCAACTCTGCATTTAGTAATACAACTAGTCCTCTTTTAGTTATAACTGTCTTATTTTTTTTAACAAGGTTTTCACCTAGAGAGTGCATTTCTTCTTCATTCTTAACTAAAATTGAATTCTGAGAGAAATTTAAATCTCCTTCTCTGAGAACTTGCATTGATTCGCGAGTAGTGTCTACTACTGTGGAGGGTGGATTTTTCGGTAGTTCTCCCGCATCGATGATTAGATCTACCAATTCTTTTTGGTTTTCTGACAAATTCTCGAGAATATCTTCAATCCGATAAGGCGTTTTTTTACCAGACGAATTTGCAGAGGTAGCTGTTATTGGGAGATTTAGTTTATTAATAATTTGAAGAATCAAAGGAAATTTTGGGATTCTAACACCTAATGTATTAAACTCTGACTCGATACCATTGGCAACAATACCTTTTGACTTAGAAATAACTGTGACGGGTCCTGGAAGAAATTTTTTATAAACGCTTTCTGCTGTTTTATTTAGTTCCACATAGTTTCCAGCCATTTCCCTACTACTGACAGCAATACTGATAGCTTTTCCTGAGGGTCTTTTTTTGTATTTTAGTAGCTTTTTAATTGCATTTTCATCCGTAGCTAACACGCCTGCACCGTAACAGGTTTCTGTCGGATAGACAACAAGTCCTCCATTTTTGAAAACGGAAATTACCTCATTGAGGAAGCTGTTAGAATTTTTTGAGTTTAATTTTATAATCTTCATAACACTGTAATTATACAGCAGAATGCTCTTTCCAAGTAGTGAAATAGTAAACTATAAAGCGAGAATTTAGATTTCTAAAAAAACAACCCGCCCTCGAAGTCGAAGGCGGGTGTACTTAATTCAAAAAATTATACTCTTAGATTATTTAACCATTTCTTTAAACTCTTTACCTGGTCTGAATACAGGAACTGTTCTTGCAGGGATTTTAATCACCTGTCCAGTTTGTGGATTTCTTCCATTTCTTGCTGCTCTTTTAGAGGCTTTGTATGTACCGAAACCTGTCAAAGTAACAGAGTCTCCTTTTGAAACTGCTACCATAACTGCTTCCATTAAAGCTTCCATTGCGTCTTGAGCGGCTTTTTTAGTTAGACCAGTTTTGCTGGCAACTTTAGCTACTAAATCTGCTTTGTTCATTTTTCTTTACCTCCTTTCTTAGAGATTTCCTAGGTTTGAAAACTAGGATATGTTTAGAGTGTGCTAAATTTCTAGAGTTTTGTCAAGAGAAGACCTATCAACCAAGCCTTATTGTATCCATATCTTCTCGATATACCACTCCTATAGTCTAGGTGTACCCAAGTTTGAAACGTTTCCCCTAAACCTCCGAAGCCCTTACTGGCAAATGTTCTCACGAACATCTATGTATAACACCTCTATAACACGAACTTTTAACGCTCGAGACACCGATATTTATGCTAGACAAGTTAATCCAAATTATTTAGTATTTTTTTATTATATTTTCTTTTCGTTATCCCTTGTAGAAGGGTATTTGTGATAAAATTTGACATGATAAAAGAAATATTACAGATTGGAAATCCAATCTTGACAACCAAAACAACAAAAGTTACTGATATAAACTCTGTTGAAACGAAATCTCTTATTAAAGATCTTATAGATACTTGTGAGAAGAATGCTGATATCTCCGCAGGTCTTGCCTTACCACAAATCGGAGTTAGTAAAAGTATATGCGTATGTAGACGTGTAGATTTGGAAGAAAAGGATCCTGACAAAGAGATCGATAAGGAAGAATTGTGGGAGGTATTAATTAACCCTCACTTGTTAAATTCTAGTTCTGACAATTCCACAGAGTGGGAAGCCTGTCTTAGTATCGGTGTTGGGAAAGATAATCTTTGGGGACCTGTAGAACGTCCCAAGAAAATAACAGTTGAATACACAAGCCCAGATGGCTCCCAAAAACAACTAAAAGCTGATGGATATTTTTCACATGTTGTTCAGCACGAAATTGATCACTTAAACGGGATTTTGTTTGTTAGCTACATTAACAATCCCGCAAATATTTGGAGACTAGAAGATTTAAATGCCTATATTGAATCTAACGAGAGCTATCCCGAGATACAATAACCTACGAAAGCAATCTGTATGACACTGCCTCTGCGATGTGATTTTCTTTTACACTATCGACCCCTTCCAAATCAGCAATAGTTCTGGACAATTTTAGAATCCTAAAGTAACCTCGTGCCGACAAACCAAGGTTATCTATGACTTTTGACATTAATACTTTTGCTTTTGGGCTCAATTTTACAAAACTCTTAATCTGAAGATGATTTAGGTCTCCATTATTAAATATATTCGGTTTATTTAAAGAACGTATTCTATCCAGTTGAACTTTTCTTGCTTGTACCACTCTTTCCCTAATCATCTTGCTCGATTCACCCTTTGAATCACTTACAATATCTTTTTTATTAACTTTTTTGACAAAGATTTGTAAATCTATCCTATCTAGTATCGGGCCACTCATTTTACGTTTAAATTTTTCTAGATCATAAGGGGTGCAAGTACATTCTTTGTTATCGTCACCAAAAAAACCACATCTACATGGATTCATTGCACCAATTAGCATGAAATTCGAAGGATATTCCATTACTGCACTCGCTCTGGAAATGTGTACCACTTTGTCTTCTATTGGTTGACGCAAACTTTCAAGAGCTCTTGCTTCAAATTCGTTAAATTCGTCTAAAAATAAAACACCTCTATGCGCCAAAGTGATTTCTCCTGGTTTGGGAATGCTTCCACCACCTATAAGTGCAACATGAGAACTAGTGTGATGCGGACTACGAAATGGTCTTTTTGTGATAACACCGTTCTCATTCAATAATCCAGAAATACTATAAATCTTTGTAACTTCAATAATCTCATCCATTTCCATGTCCGGTAAAATGCCTGTCATACATCTACTAATATACGTTTTGCCGGAACCTGGAACACCATTTAATAAAATATTATGACCTCCAGCCGAAGCAATCTCAAATGCTCTCTTTAAGTTTTGTTGGCCTTTAACGTATGCGAAATCATAATCATCGTCATTTTTTTCTGCATTAAAAAGCATATCTTTCTGGTTAATTCTCGCACTATTAAACAAATGTTGTATATCGTTGATATCTGAGAGCATAGAAACGCCAGCAATACTTATTCCCGA
>JAGQLL010000085.1 GCA_020429395.1 Candidatus Dojkabacteria bacterium
ATTATCAATTTTCCATCGGAGTCAATTGGGATAACACTAACAGTGTCAGGTCTTTCTAACATTTCGAATGTTTGAAATGTTCCATCAAACATTTTCTGTTCCCAATGAAAAACATCAAATATAATTCCGTTAAACACTCTCTTTGCGTCTTTCGGTAATTTCCCCATTATAAATATTTGTAAAATTCGTTTAATATTTCGTCCTCTATCTCAATTTCGTCATCCTGGATATTTTCATCTCGCTGAGCTAATGTGTGCATTCCAGGAAGGCGGACTTTCTGCCCATCTTTTGTTTTTGCTCTTTCGACACGATTGATGAATTCGTCCATTCTGGATTTAAATTCATCTGTCGACATGAACAATTCTGGTGATATTGCTATAAAAAGGTTTCCCCAATCTTTCTCTTGGTGTAAATCAATAAAACTCGAACCAGCTAAAACTCCAGCTAAGATCTCAACTATCATAGCTAAGCCGGATCCTTTATATGAATTATCAAAACTATTTACAGAACCCTCAAGTGCCTCGTCGGGATTCGTAGTTGGATTCCCGGATTTGTCTGAGGCGATGTTTTCTGGAAGTTGTTTACCTGTTGTAGAAGCGATTAAAACATCGCCGTAGGTTATTGCAGACGTTGCCATATCAAAAAGTAATGGCTTATCATTTGTTGGGAAACCATACCCCATTGGATTAGTGCCAAAAAGCGCTTCTTTGCTGTGAAAAGGAGCAATAAACGGTGCAGACTGTGACATTACTATCCCAATTAGACTATTTTTAGCGATTTGTTCGAGATAGTAGGTTAGACAACCAGAAGTTGATTGTGTACCTATTGAACTAACTAAACCGATTTTATTATTTTTAGCCAGTTCAATTGCTTTGTTCATCGCAAGATGTCCGATTAGAATACCCGGTTGATGATGTGCGATTACCTGTGCAGAGTTCTGTGTTTTCTCAACTATTTCATAAGGTCCGTCACCTATATTTTCTAGTAGATTCAAGTCTCCTTTAAAGAGTCTAACAATTCCATGACTCAGTTTTCCAGACATTTGGCCGAACATTACAACATTTGTAATCATTTCGGCATCGTCACTGTTATAGCCTGCCTTGAGTAAGGCTTGAGAAACTTGGTTCCTTAACTCGGATACTTTTATTTTCATAATTTATGTTATTAAACTAATCCAAAATATGCTCACAATAAAGAATAACACACTGCTAAGTAGTATCGAAGCTACTGTGACATCTTTGTTTGTGTCATAATTATCGGCAATTACTAAATTGAAGAAGGCGGATGGCATACAAGCTATAACAACTGACGCTTGTGCAGCAATCTCGGGTAGCGGGAAAATGTAATATACGACAAGATAGGTGAAGAAAGGTAAAAGAATTAATTTATTGAATGAAACAAGAAGTGGAAAGCGCAAGTTTCCTCTAAGAGATTTGTATGAAAAACTCATCCCAAAAGCGAATAATATAAGTGTGGAAATAATATTTCCAAATGATTGCGTTATATCTAGCACAATTTCAGGTAGTGCGATATCAGCCAGTAAAAAGAAAAGGGCAACTAGACTCGTGATCAATATTGGAGTTTTTAAAAATTCAATTACTTGGTTTTTCGCATCAAAGGCTTTCCCTGTAAGTTTACTAGTTAAAAACATACCTAGAAAGTCTGTCATAGTTATAAAAGAGACATAAATCACTCCATATGGTATGTATTCACTACCCAAAACAGTTGTCAGAACCGGAAACCCAAAGTATATTGAGTTGCCTATAAAAGAGGGGGTGATGGTGCTTGCTATATCTCTTTTCTTTAGTTTAGTTCTTTTAATAAATAGATAATAAACGATGTATAGGATCGATATTATTAGTATGTTAATAAAAATATATGGAAGGAAATTATTAACTTCATTTCGATCAAATCCAGAAAATGAACCTAGCAAGAATATTGGTAGAGCAATATAAAAAAGGAATTTATTAATAACCTTAGGGAAATCTTCAGGTAACAATTTTGATTGTCCTACCAGAAATCCGATAATGGCTATAATGATCAGAGGTAATAGTGTTTCTAAAACTGACATGATCAATCAGAAGAGTTATGTAAGAATTTATTAGCCTCCAAATACATAAAAATATTATCAATGTAGTTGTCTCTAAACAAAATTCCTCCAGGAATTCTGCCGGCTTCTTCAAAACCGAGCTTTTCGTAAAGGTGGATTGCTTGTTCGTTACCTCCGAAAACATTTAATCGAATAATTTTTATTCCTGAAACTTTTGAAAGGCCTTCTTTGATAACTGTCCTTGCCATCATGAAGCCAATTCCTGCATTACGGAATTCATTTTTTACACTGATTCCAAATTCAGCAACATGATCATCCCTACTGCCGTTATAGTTTTTTTGTTTAAAACCCGAGACTGCCACCAACTCTTTATCAACAAAACATAGTAAAGTTACTTCTTTATTTAATTCCATTTCTTTAAAAAGCTTTGAAAGATAATCGGTTTCCTCTTCATATGTGACTTCTTTATTAAAGACAGTAATAAATGTATCTTCTTTGGATAAGGTATTGATGTACTCAGTAAGGGCCGGTAAATCGCTCCATTGAGGGTAGCGTATTAATGCTTCTTTTCCGGATTTGGTTTTGAATGTGTGGATCTCTTTACCTGGGATAAAATTTGAAGTCATGTTATTAATTTAAAGCTAACAGGATAATGCCAGAAATAACAACAATTACTCCAAATAATTGTT
>JAGQLL010000086.1 GCA_020429395.1 Candidatus Dojkabacteria bacterium
GATAATACATCAGCCCACCGATAACTAATACTGCTATTAGAAATGCTCCATACAGAGGCATCGAGAAATTAGGGACTTTTGAGAAATTGCTAAATAGTTCTATTGTAGGGTCAATAGTAAAACTCGATAAATAGTGTACGAAAGGGAAATACAATGTAAACAATATTGTAACAAGTAGCATATCAAATAAGGAAAGTTTCCTTTTTCCGAACCTGTAGGCCAAATAAAGTGTAATTATAATAAATACGAAATAAACTGGAGCCATTGTCAAATAGACCCTAGATACTTGTGCCGATGGGTTAAGTTTGTCACCAACGGTAATACTAACTTTTGGTTTTGAGTACAAGTCGGGCTTATCCCAGTAAAGACTTACTGCACCGTCTCCAAATTCCCTGTCAGTAACCGATAGACCATCATTAACATCATAGGATCTAGTTCCGTTAATTGTGACCTTGAATTTGAAGTCTTGTGATCCTTTTGGATTTTCAATACCTTCATAGTTAAAACTAGAAACTCCAACTGTCTCATATCTAACCTCTACATCTACATCTTCACCTGCTGGAATTTTACCTTCCCAGCTCAAACCATCATATTGAGAACCGTTGTAGTTATAGTTGTAGTTATAATCATATTGCGAAGTAGTCGGCTTCACGGTAATTTGCGATTTTGCATTTGAGACTTCCTCTCCATTTACTAACAATGTGGCATTACTTATCTCCTGTGAGCTAATATTGCCTGGAAATGGGAATTGAAACTTAATCAAACTCTCTTCATTTAGCTCGTTTTTCAATAAATATACGGATTTAAAGCTAGTTTTGAATGTTGGTTGGTAAACTAAGCCTTTTTTAACAAAATCTGCAGTAATTGTGACGTCTGCATCAGTTGACTTTAGGCTAGTATTCTCCACATATCTCTTTGCAACCTCATAAGATAAATCATTTTCTACATAAAGTGAACTTTTTGTATCAAGCATCCCCAAACTTGGAGCCGATTGTGCCAATGGTCCGCCATACATCTCGGCAGTACCCGAATAATTTCTATATGCAATTTCATTCCTGTCCTGTGCTATCGCAGACATAATCAAACTGAAAACTCCGATAACCATTGTGAATATTATTGTGAAAAAAACATATTGGACGACTAGTGAATCGACAGATTTTTTAACTGGTTTCGGCTGATGTTCGGGTATTTCTGATTTAGGGGCTTGTGTTGGTTGTTCGTTCATTTTATTGAAAATAAATATTAATTAATCATACAACAAATGTAATAACGCTAACATAGGAAAATCTTACAAGAAAAACATTGGTGCAGAGCATTGTTTGAAGAAAAATGGTTTATTCGAAACGGAGCGCTTTTACTGGATCGAGGCGTGCAGCTTTGATCGCTGGATAAATACCTGCAAGGATTCCTACCACGATACATCCTATAACGATACCTATCACAGTAATTGGATCAAAAGTAAAATACTTTTCTGTATTGAAACCCTGCTCTTTAAGCAACTCTACTATAAATGGATCAGCGATTGTTGTAACTGCAAATACAATACTCATTCCTAGTATTCCACCTAAAAGCCCTATAACACCTGACTGAATCAAAAAGATTCCCATAATTTGCAAATTTGAGGCTCCAATTGCTTTATTTATACCGATTTCCCTAGTTTGTTCATAAATACTCATTACCATTGTGTTGATAATACCTATAGAAGCTACGAATGCGGAAACAAGACCAAAAAATATCAGAACAAACGTAATACCTGCTGTTATTAAATTCAAAAATTCTAGAACATCTTCCGAACTGAAAGTTTGAAGACCATAATTATCCGTAATAAAATTTTTTATAGATTCCAAATCATCTTCACTATTTGCTTCTAATAGCAATTGATCATAACCAGCCAAAGACAAGAATTCCTCACCATTATCGAATCCGCCTGTTACAGCTAGTATCTCAGAAGCTTCTTTTATTGAAATCACGCTATCTGTCCTATCAGCTCCACTGTCTACAACTCCTATTATTTCAAATTCGTAACTCTTTCCAATCTGCTCTTTAGTCTGACTACCCAGTAATCCACCAGATGAAGCCTCGAATACTACGGTTTTTCCAATAATATCTTGGTTATTAATATTGAAAAAATTTGCAATATCCTCACTAACAAAGGCCTCTCCGTCATTGAGGATATTTCTGTCTCCCTCAAACCCCATAAACATGCTTGAATCTCCTGCAAGATCTGTCCCAATTATAAAGCTAGGGGAAAAAACTCCAGTCTCGCCTTTTATTTTTATCTGCATTCCATTGACCAAAACAATAGGATCAATTGATTTCACACCCTCCAACATTCGTATTTCTTCTATTACTTCAGTTGTCATCCTTACTGGCTCTTTTACTTCACTCTCATCACTTGAAGGTGGTGATATAAAATTAAATCCAGTAGTAGAAACCACTATTTCAGTAGGTTTAAATCTACTTGTGAATTCTCCTGTGATTACATCTTTAAAGCCATTCATACCAAAGATAATTAGACTTAGCAAGATAACTGCAATAGTAATACCCAAACTGGTCAGAAAAGTTCTGAGTTTACTTCGAAATACGAGATTTAAAGAATAAGTAATCATTTTTATTTCATTTTTGATTTATCTAATCTACCGTCTTTTAGATGAATAATTTTCTGAGAATCAGAAATTAATTCTGTATCATGAGTAACTATCATCAAAGTTGTCCCTACTTCTTTATTTAGATTTAATAATAAATTCATAATTTCTTCTCCAGTTTTACTATCGAGGTTTCCAGTAGGTTCGTCAGCAAGTAAAATTTTTGGATCTGCAATAAGCGCTCTGGCTATAGCTACACGTTGCGCTTGTCCTCCTGAAAGTTCTTTCGGTTTATGTGTTCTTCTGTCCTGGAGACCAACTTTTTCAAGTAATTCTTCAACTTTTCTTTTTGATTGTTTCTTGCTTATTTTTGTGTTGAAAATGAATGGAAGTGCAATATTCTCTTCTACACTAAGGGCAGGAATGAGATAGAACTGTTGGAAAATAGTTCCAACAATGTTTCTTCGATAATAAACAGAGTTATATTCACGAATTTCTTTATTATCAACTTTCACTTCACCATCATAATCCCTGTCTAAACCACCTAAAACGTTTAACAAAGTAGACTTTCCTGAGCCAGAAGGACCAATAATAGTGACCACTTCTCCTGATTCGATATCGAAACTGAGATTATTAACCGCATCAACTATATTATTGCGGCTTATTCTGTATTTTTTTGTTAATTTGTTAATCTCAATCATCATAGCAAGGCTATCATATCATGAATGTAAATAGCTTTAAAAGATTTATAAAAATATATAAATTAAACCAGTAATGTCCGACATAGTCAGACACTATGCATAGGTGTGAAGTTGCTTCTCCATCTCGATTAATTCTAGATAAGTTGCTTTTGGGTTTTCAGACTTTGCGATTGCAGAACCTACAACTACAACATCAAAGGGGAAATTCAAAATTTGTGGCAAAGTTTGCTTGTTTACGCCACCATCAAGGCCTATTTCTCCCTCAAACCCATCTTCTTTGAGTTTTTTAGAATATTCTAACATTTCCGGTCTGAATTCATTTCCTTGTGCGCCGGGTTGAATTGCAAAAATGTGAATCGCATCAACTTTTTTGAAATAATTTTTTACATCCTCGTATTGATCAGGATCATGAAAAGAAACAGCGGTTTTAATCCCTTTTTGACGAATAATCTCAAACAAATCATCAATGTTATTAAGCGAATGCAAATTAATTATGATTTTATGTACCCTAACATCCCCAATGAGAACTTTGACAGCCTTTGAAGGATAATCCATCATCAAATCAAAATTAAAGATGACATCAACTGGAACATCCAAAGATTCTTCTGCAGTGATAGTTTTGCCCGGAGTTAAGGACCAATCAATAACATCGATATCAAGCTCTTTCGCAAACCCTGCATCACGTGTTGTTTGCATAATATAATCGTCTCTATCCTTTGTGAGGATTGTTGGGTTGATTTTCATATTACAATAATAAAAATTTATATATTCTTTACCATATACAACTTACCCAACTCAAATCCCAATTTTCTATAATATTCCCTTGTCCCAATAGCAGATATTACTGAAATTTTATGATATTTATCTTCAGAAGCCAATTTTTCGGCTAATTTTACAAGTTTTGTACCTATTCCTAAATGTTGTGATTTCTGACTTTGTTTTATCCCAACATCAACAACAGAACCATAAACATGCACTTCTCTTATCATGGCAGAATCTCTTAGTTCTTCTATGAAGTGATTCTTAACCAATGATTTTTTGGGCAAACTTAACCTTAGAAATCCAATAATCTTATCCCCTGATTTTGTTTTATAGGACAAAAAAATCTCTTTCCCAACTACAGTCTTGTATTCAATTGTTTCAAGTTCCAAATCTTCTACACTTATTGATTTGCCTTTTATTTCTCTGCAACGAATGC
>JAGQLL010000087.1 GCA_020429395.1 Candidatus Dojkabacteria bacterium
CCTCAGTTCAACGTACAAGTTATGGAAAACAAGTTGATTTAGAAGCCCCTCAGTTCGAAATTGAAGCTATCGAAACCATGGTGGAGAGTACAGAATTATTAACACACGAAGAGCTACTTACGCTATATCCAAAAATCGACAAAAACAGGCTGGAGTTGATAATTGACGAATTAACGCTCAGGATTCAAACTGCAAATATCCCTCCAGTAATTAGCCAGAATGCTCAATATGTGATCTATTTTGGTGCGGGACTCCTTGGTTTAGCTGGCGTTTTGTTTATTAATTTGATCTTAAACTTCTTCAAGAGAAAACACTCGGAAAATCTTGTCTAATTTTGAATTTACATTTTCTCTACTGTCTTAATCCCAAGTAGGTTTAGTGTTTTCTGAATCACTTTCGCTGTACTCATAGTCAATCCAATTCTTGCATCGCGGATTTGAGCATCTTTTTCGGTCAGAATTGGGTGTTGTTTGTAGAAAATATTGAAAGTTTGTGCCAGATCATAAACATAATTACAAAGTGTATTTGGAGATAGGTTTTTCGCGGTTTCTATGACCTGAGTCTGGAAAGTGGCTAAAACACTCATTAGCTCGATTTCCTCCTTGTTTGTCAGTACCGATAAATCAACATTTTTAATTTCGTTTTGCGCATCTTTTACAATTTTGTTCGCCCGAGCATAGGTATACATAACATATGGACCAGAATTCCCTTCCATATTCACACTCGTTTCCAAATCGAAAGCCAAATATTTGAAAGCACTAATATTTAGAAATGAATACTTAATAGCGCCCAGAGCAATCTTTTGTAGTGTGTCTTCTTTTTCTTCTCCGGTCATCTCACGATTTTCCAAGTACGGGCTTAGCATTTCTTTCGCTTCGTTAATAATATCTTTTGCAAGTACCACACTACCCTTTCTAGATGACATTTTGCCGCTTTTCAAACCAACAAACTCGTAAGCGTTGTGATACTGCTTCCCAGCAAATTTTTTAGGGTTTAATAACTCTTCAACCTTAAACGTGACTTTGAAAAAGCTGATCTGTTCTATCGCAACATTGTGAATGCATAAATCGATCTCACCGAAATCTGTAAATTCGAGATTTGCCAATCCAAGCTCTTTACCCTCATACGTGGGCAATCCCAAAGAATTTATAAAGACACGAGTATCAAGTCCGTATTTTTCACCTTTAAATACTATAGCCCCTTCACTTTTTTCCAAAACACCTTTTTCGAGTGCTTCTCTGACTGCTAGGTCACTTTCATACAATGTCTCAGATTCCATGTATTCACGTTCAAAGCTTGAATACAACATTTCATATATTCTATGAAACTCGTCTAGACTCCATTGTTTGCCCAATTCCCATAATGTTTTTGTCTCTTCTATGTCGATTTCCGCAGTTAGAAAATCTGAATATTTTTTGGTTGGTGTCCAATTTGTAGTGTTAATTAGTTTTTCTTGGACAACTGTATAAACAGCAGTATTAACTTGTTGAATTTCAGACTTTTTTACTTCATCGTTTTCGTAAGCAGCAGCCCCTAGGACATATGACTCACCTATAAATTTAACTTTCCTATCCAAATCCCACTCAGCAACCTCTTCTATTTTCAAATTTTCATTTTTCAATTTCTCTTTCATTCCCCAAACAGATTTCGCAACGTGCATTCCTACATCACCTTGATAATTTGTTCTAATAACATCCGCTCCAAGATATTCGAGAAGTCTTATCAAAGATTCTCCGAGCACAAAATTGCGTAAATGGCCAATATGAATCATTTTAAAAGGATTGGGATGTCCATATTCGAACATTATTCTTTTCCCCTTTAAAACATCAAGTTGTTTATCAATTCCATCAACAGTTTTCTTAACTAAATCAATAATTATTGATTTTTTTACTCTGAAATTAATAAATCCTCCCCCTGCTGCCTCAATGCTTTCGACGTACTTTTTCAATTCAGTAGATTTTTCTAGCTCTTCAATAATCTCATTTGCAATTTCTTTGGGATTTCTTCGCAGTTTTCCTGCAAGTTGATAAGCAACATTAGTCATAAAGTCGCCATGGGTCCGCTCTGTTGGGATTGATAATTGAACATCTGAATCTAAAATCTCATTATTCCAGCCGTTTAAAACATTCCATAGAATCTGCGATATTTCGGTTTCTACAATTTTGGCTTTATCCCAGTCGTTGGGATCAAGTAATTTGTGTGAAGAATCCTTGTAGAAAGCCACTTTTTTTGATTGATTAT
>JAGQLL010000088.1 GCA_020429395.1 Candidatus Dojkabacteria bacterium
ACGTTGGAAAAGTGAAATCATACGGAATGAATTCAGCGGCACTTACTGACCATGGAGTTATGTATGGAGCATTTGAATTTTGGCAAGAATGCAATTATCAAGGTATAAAGCCCATAATTGGATGTGAAATTTATGTAGCGGAGAGAACTCGTTTTGATAAAACCCCCGGAATTGATGACAAAAGATACCATTTGACCTTGCTAGCAAAGAACAAAGAAGGTTATCACAATCTTTTAAAACTAGTTTCCCACGCATTTATGGAAGGCTTTTACTATAAACCTCGAGCTGATAGGGAATTGATTGAAAAATATGGAAAAGGATTGATAGCTTTGAGCGGTTGTTTGGGAAGTAATTTCAATAAATATTTAATGGCAGGAGATGAGCAAAAAGCTATTAAATGGATAAAGTTTTTACAAAGTAGTGTTGATGATGTGTATATCGAATTACAAAGAAATGGAATTAAAGAATCAGAAGATTTAGTAGAGAAACAGATTGAAATAGCGAATAAACTTAAATTGCCTTATGTCGCAACATGCGATACACATTATATTGAAAAAGAAGATCATAAAGTACAAGAAATCGTTTGGTGTATTAGCGATGGTAAAAAACTTGAAGATCCAGCTAGAAGACAGTACTCTTCCACCGAATTCTACATAAAAAGCCAAGATCAACTCTCAGAACTTTTCCCTGATTATCCGGAAGCACTAGAAAACACACAAAAGTTAGCTGATTCTGTTGAAAAATACGATATTTTGTTCGAAAGAGTTCAACCTAAATATGATGTGAAATCCACTCCAGAGAAAACAAAAGCAACACTTCGTAAAAAAGTTTTAGATTCTGTAAAAAACCGCTACGCTGAGATGACTAAAGAACTTCAAGAACGTATCGACTATGAGCTTGAAATTATCAATAACAAAGGTTATAACGACTATTTCCTGGTTGTGGAAGATTATGTTACTTGGGCCAGAAATCAAGGCATACTTGTCGGACCGGGCAGAGGATCTGGAGCAGGTAGTGTTGTTGCATATATACTCGGAATAACAGATTTAGACCCATTTAAATTTGGATTAATTTTTGAAAGGTTTTTAAATCCAGAAAGACCTTCACCTCCTGATTTTGATATAGATTTTCAAGACGATAGACGAGATGAGTTATTCCAATATATGAGCAAAAAATACGGACAAGAAAATACCAGTTTCATCGGGACATTTGGAAGACTTAAAACAAAAGCAGCAATCAGAGATGTAGCTAGAGTTATGGGAATAGATCTTCAAATTGCAGATAAATTGTCAAAAATGGTAATTGTAAAGTTTGGGAGGGTACATACTATTCAAAAAATGCGGGATGAAGTAGAAGAATTTGATGAAATCATAAAAGGATCTACACAACTTGAAGAATTGGCTAAATATGTTGAAAAACTCGAGAATATTGCAAGACATGTATCAACTCATGCATGTGGTTATTTAGTTACCCCTACACATATTACAGACTATGTCCCTATTCAAAAAGAAGTTCGTGGTGACAAACTTATCACCCAAGTGGAAGGACACAACATTGAATATCTAGGACTTATGAAATTTGATTTTCTTGGCTTATCTAATCTTACTGTAATTCAAAATACGCTGAAGAAGATTAAACAGACTAAAAATATCGATTTAGATATATCCTCTATCAGCCTAGAAGATAAAAAAACCTATGAATTGTTTCAAAAAGGAGATACAACTGGGATATTTCAATTTGAGTCAGAAGGAATGAAAAAATACCTTCGCGATTTGAAACCAACCGAATTTGAAGATCTAGTGTTTTTAAATGCTGCATACAGACCAGGCCCGATGAAGTATATACCTGATTATATTTTACGTAAAAAAGGCGAACAAAAAATTGATTATATTCATCCAACACTAGAACCAATATTAAAGACCACATTTGGATTTGCGATTTATCAGGAGCAAGTTATTAATATTGCAGTAGAATTTGCAAATTACTCACTTGGTGAAGCCGATATGCTCAGAAGAGCCATGGGGAAGAAGAAACCAGATGTCATGGCAAAAGAAAAAGATTTGTTTTATGAACGAGCATTAAAAAATAAAAGAGATAAAAAAACAGCTGAGAAAATCTTTTCTTATCTTGAGCCTTTTGCCGATTATGGTTTTAATAAATCGCATAGTGCTTGCTACTCAATGATTGCCTATCAAACCGCATACTTAAAAACCCACCATCCACTAGAATTTCTAGCAGGATTAATGGAAACGGATATCAACTCAATTGATAAGTTAGAAAGAGATTTAAAAGAAGCCAAAAATATGAAGATAACTCTTCTTCCACCAGACATAAATAAAAGTAATCTAGAATTTATTATCGAAGGAGAGAAAGAAATTCGCTTTGGAATGGGCGGAATCAAAGGAGTATCAACAAAATCACTTGAGAATATTGTAAAAGCAAGAGAGAAAAATGGAGAATTTAAAAATTTAGATGATTTAATCACAAAGGTTGGAACACATGGTCTTACCAAAAAAGATTTGGAAAATCTTATAAAAGTAGGTGCTTTAGATCAATTTGGTTCAAGAACACAGCTAATCGAAATAGCTCCAGTAGTTTATGCAAAAACTCAACGTAGCGAAGAAGCACTAAAAGGAGGCCAATCCACTTTATTTGGAAGTTCTAGTCAAGAAAGTGAAACACCTGCAACTCCACTACCTCAATTACCTCCAGAAACCGACAAAGAAAAAACAGGTTGGGAGAAGGAGTTATTAGGCATATATTTGAGTAAACATCCACTAGAAGCATATTCTGATGTGATTTTATTGAATAAATTCATAGATCTACGACAAGCTCAGAAAATGAAATCAGGAACAAAAATAAAAACTATTGTCTTAATATCAAAAGTAAAAAAGATTTACACGAAGAAAGGTTCCAAACCTATGGCGTTTTTAGATATTGAAGATATGGAAGGGAAGGGTGGTGCTGTTGTTTTTCCAGATATTTTCGAAAAAACAAATAATTTCCTAATAGAAAACAGGTCGGTGTTTGTCCAAGCATCAGTTAATTTTAGAAATGATGAGTTCAGTCTTATAATTGAAGATATGGCAGATGCTAGTGATATCGACAAACAAGACCAACTAAGTATCGATATATCTAGGGAGAAAGACAAATCTAGACTTATGGAGATAAAAAAGGCTATAATTCAAAACCCCGGAAATATTAAATTAACAATAATATATGGCGATTTGGGTGCTAAAAAAAGTATCGAAAGATTCGTCAGAGTTTCACCGGAGTTTATAACGACTGTGAGAAAATATATTTACAATGAATAAAGACGACTACTCTCATCACTTCAAGAAAAGTCTTGGGCAAAATTTCCTTAACAACAAAAAATATATCAATGAATTAGTTGATAGTCTTGAAATAAAGAACGATGAGTTGGTGATTGAAATTGGACCTGGTAAAGGATATGTTACAGAAGAGATTTTAAAGAGAACAAATAAACTAATACTTATAGAAAAAGACGACAGTCTTATACCATACCTAACAGACATTTTTAATAATCAAGTTAAAATTATTCATCATGATGTTCTTGAAATCAATTTTTCTGATATAACATCGAAGAAACAATACAAAGTAATAGGTTCACTACCGTACAATATTTCTAAAAGAATAATTTATAATCTACTCAATAATACACACAAACCTTCTCAAATCAGCTTAATAATTCAAAAAGAAGTAGCTAAAGAATATTCCTCTAAAGTTCCAAAGGCCAGCTTATTGAGTAATTTTGCAAATTTGTATTCTGATGTTAAGTTATCTAAGGTAGTGCCCTCAATATATTTCACACCAAAACCAAAAGTAGATGGGCAAATAATAACATTTTTGAATATTTCACAGAAGTTTGAGCAAAATACGGAATTATGGAGAATAATAAGGACTGGATTTTCCTCACCTCGAAAAATATTAGCTAGTAATCTCAATGTTTATGGAAAAGAGAAAGTGATAAAAGGTTTATTAAAAATTGGTTTATCGGAAAAAGCCAGAGCCAGCGAATTAACTTTGACTCAATGGATTGAACTTTATCAATTACTAAATGTTTAATGATTACTTTTGATAAAAATAGTAAAGAAAATAGAAAGGGCACTATTGAAACTGCTCATGGAAAGTTAGATTTCCCAGTGTTCATGCCCGACGCTACCTATGGAACGATTAGCAATTTGAGCTACAAAGATTTGGAAGCTACAGGGATAAAAGCAATTGTCACAAACACACTTCATCTTGAGCAAAAACTTGGGAGTGAAAAGATTGCAAAACTCGGTGGATTTCATAAATTTACGGGTTGGAATAAACCAGTGCTTACTGACAGCGGTGGTTTCCAAGTATTTTCGCTAATCTCACGAAGACCAAATGT
>JAGQLL010000089.1:0-3314 GCA_020429395.1 Candidatus Dojkabacteria bacterium
AATTATCACCTTCCCAACACATTGAGGTTAAAAGTAATGGTTCTACAGTTTCCTTTACCTCCCCAACACACTCAACTCTTACATCATCAATAAAAGTTCCAAGTGAATTTGGAGTTCCATCATCCATAAAAGAAACAACGGCTTTCTCCGAAGTTGCTTCTGCTGTTTTTGTATATTTAGTCCATGCAGTATTTCCAGCTCCGGTACCTGTATGTGTGTCTAGAGCGACACCGTTCCAAGCACTTACAAGTTTATTGTCCGCTTCAGAAGTTCCAGGTCGTGGAGAGAAGTGATATTCAATTTTATATTCATATCCAGGGATTGTTGCGATTTCTTGACTAATTTTTACTGACGCAGGTTCATTGTTTAATGGATTTGATGGTCCGAACCAATCTGCATCAAGCTCAGCATATTGAGCACCAGCTTGCGGTAACCATCCATTTACTCCTTTGTGTAATTCAAGATTAGCAACTTTAGGCCTATTTTGACCTTCAAATAATGTTTCGGTACTTTGCCATTCAACTTTCCATTCCAAACCAGCTGTGTCATTAGGAACTATGTCCCAGTTTGCTGCTGTTGTGACTACTGGAGTTTCAAAATCAGGATTTTTTAGTAGGTTTACACCTGGGGTACAGACAAGTTCTTCGCCTTGTACTCTAGCTAACTTAAATGAAGCATGTGAGATTCCTGCACAAACTTTTCCAGGAGCATCACCACGCATAGCATTCGCTGTTTCACTACCAATTCCTGCTGCTCCTACACAATCTTTTGTAAATTCTACATCTTCTTTCTCATCACCTTCACCAACTTTCTCAGTATAAGTTACTTCATACCAATCATTCGTCGTAAAAATCTCTAAATATCCATTCCCACTATTACCCTCTGACCCACCTTTAATACAAACAGAGTCAACTACATATCCAGCCGGAGCGGTATAATCAACCTCCCCATCTCCATTTGGTCCAAAATGCTCAGTCCATCCATCATCTACATCTGGACATACATTTGAATTTCCAGTAGCCTGAGCAGGAATCAATCCCACCAAGGGCGAAAAATACTGGAGTAAAATTAGGAATACGGTCAAAACTGAAAGGTACTTTTTCCGAGGCATATTAAATGGATAAAAAGTAAAAGGGATAGAATTATTCTATATAGTTCATGTAACGAAAGCAAACTTGAACCTTACACTTTTACTCAACTTTTACAAGGAAATTACATAAGTCCTGTCGTATTATGGATTACCAATCAATCAGAGTTGAAGTATGGCAACAAAAAACCGCCCTCACAGTGAGGGCGGCTTGAAATCTTCATTAAGCTGCTCTTATTTTCTTTTCAAAGCGATTGATTCGCTACCTAATATAATAGCCAAACCCATAATAATCATTCCAACTCCTACTGGAACATACATACTGTTTCCAGTAACTGCAAGAACTCTTGCTTGATAGACTGGAGTAGCTGTAGGAACTGTAGTTGCATCTATTCCTAAAATCTGTCCACTAGTTGGAGTTACTGTAGGTGTAGAAGTTGTTGTTGGAGTAACAACTGGTGTCTCTGTTGGTGTTACAACTGGTGTGTCAGTTGGTGTTGGTGTTGCAGTTGGTACTAATTCAACTTTAAAAGAAGCATGTGAAATATCATGACATTTAACAACTGCTGCTGATACATCAGTCCATGTTTCTGATACCGTTGCAATTTGGTCACCGATGCCTTCTACTTCCCAGCAGTACATCTCTCCGTCTTCTGTGAAATAGTGAATATCTGTAGATCCTTTAACACAAACTTGAGTCACTACATATCCAACACCTGCGTCATGTGATTGCTGTGTTTTTTCATCTGCCCATCCATCATACTTAAACCAACCGTCTCCAGTCTCTGGACATACTTCTTGTCCGTTACCGTTACCTTCCTCTTCCTCTTTTTTGTCTTCTTTATCTTCTTTTTTATCTTCTTTGTCTTCTTTATCTTCTTTGTCTTCCTTATCTTCTTTATCTTCCTTATCTCCCTTGTCTTCTTTATCATCCTTATCTTCTTTTTTATCTTCTTCATCCTTCTTATCCTCTTTCTCTTCACCACTATCTTTTTTTGCTAATTCAATTAATGTGGTTTCTGTATCACTTTCATTTACCATAGAATCCTCAACTAATAAACTTTCTTGAGTTACTTCCATATTTTCGGAAATTGTATTCTCTTCTGCAGACAAAAATCCATTGCCATTAAAAGCGGACATACCCACTAAATAAAAGAAAACAAGCGTAGGAAGCACCAATACGGCTAACGCAAGTTTATATGAAACTTGAAACTTTGACATAAATTTAAAATAAGAGATTAATAGCAGTGATTATATCACTTTAGTTTTGTTGGGTAAAGTGACAACTACGCGATGTAAGGCAGTATATGATTTACGAGAGCATGTGTATCCTCTTCATTAAAACCATTTTGATGACCAAAATTTTCGAAGTCTAGTTTAGGGAGAGCATCTTTAAAGATATCCAACATATCTCCAAACAAGTATTTCAACTGATCACTACCACGAGGAGTAAGAAACAGATGAGCCCTATAGGAGCTTCTATAAGCTGCAAATCTTTTGTACAACCTCAAAAGGACCTCCTGATCAAAAGCACTGATGCTTATTAACTTTGTTTCCTCCTCTTCTTTACTCTGATCATTTTCATCCTTCTCAAAACCCTGATTTAATTTATAAATATGATGAGCAGCGGGTCCGACGACACCTCTTTTATAAGATTCCTTGGAAACTAATTGAACTTCAATATATATGGGCATAGTATACCCAGGGACGCCAGATATT
The DNA here is from genome assembly GCA_020429395.1 of Candidatus Dojkabacteria bacterium. GTDB lineage: Bacteria > Patescibacteriota > Dojkabacteria > B142 > OLB20 > JAJTYI01. Next base: position 2,807 of record JAGQLL010000089.1, read on the forward strand.
TTTATGTAAAATTGAGTAGATTCGAAATCGTCTGGTGTAACTTTCTCGTCAAATACGATTCTGTTTAAATCGACTTTACCGTAAATTATTCCCGGAAGATTTGTATCCGAACCATTTTCGTTTGCATTTTCTTCCTTGCCGTCATCTTCAATATCAACCACTTCCATAGTATCGACGATACTTACTCCTGACGAAACCTTTAAAGATTCAATTAATCTTTTACCTTCTTCTATAAGCTCGGCATTTGCAGTTGAAATATAAATACCCCTAGCTTTTCTATCGGATCTTGGGTTTTCAATTTCAACTTTAATCTTTTCCAATTCTTTAGGAAAACGTCCTGGCAAGTTTCTGAAACTAGCTTCAATCTCAGACGTAAGATGGTTGGCAAGTTCAATAACATTACTTACTGTATAGGGGAATGATTCATCATCGTATACATACCGTATACTCAGAAAATCCCCGACTTCAGTTGGTTTACCTTGCCTTTCAAGATCAACCATTTTTTTTG
>JAGQLL010000089.1:3435-6008 GCA_020429395.1 Candidatus Dojkabacteria bacterium
ATTTTTTTATATTTACCAAAGAAATTAGTATGTATCCTGTGCTCTTCTTTAGCCTTCTTGCCGAGTTCATTATCTTGGAGTAGAAACTCATAAGCTTTCCCTCTCACGATATTAGCCAGTTCTCTAAATCCACCAATTTCTAAGAGAGGATGTAAAAATAGCAATTCTTGTGCGGTTTTCCACTGATACAAAGCGTCTTTCATCATAACCCTTTTCCCGGCAATAGGTTGTTGATACATGACGGGATTTTCCAAATTATCCAGTCTTTCTAAAACTAAAACTAACAAAGATTCGATATCCCACTCTGACATTTCTTGCATAACCTCAGTTGCAATTATTGGTTCGTAATTTACCATCTCACCAAGTTGATCAAAGGTCATGGGGACCTTACTTTCAGGAGAATATAGTTGACGTAATTTGTCACGAACCTGACCATCTTGCATAAAATAACTTGAATCCACATCTCTTAGATAAGTAGTCATAATTCCTTCTAATCTTTTGGCACCCATCGCAATTCCTATAGAATATGCCGTTTTTTCTTGTGAAATCTTAAGCAACTCATTCAACTCTTGTTTGATTTCAGGATCTATTACAACCATATCACCATCCAAATCAAATAGGTCATGCATTTTAATCGCCAAAGTAAATCCCAATGTTTTTCTTAATCCTAAAGACTTTATCATTTTTATCATCCTATCAACGTGCTCTGACCATGAAGTTCCATCTGACCGTTTATTGCTTAGAAATCTATCAACTATTTCAGTTGTTGCGTCCGAAAGCGCCCCACTGTCTGCCACATCATCTCTCAAGGAGCCGACCGTTTCAACAAGTTCATCTACGAAAATTTCACCTGGACCAGTCACCACTTTTCTTAACCAATTTATCAAGTTTTGCTCTGTATCTGCACAATAGTTATCAACCTTGCTAAAGTCATGAACACCAAAATCGTCATTGTGATTTGAATTCCTGTCCAGTAATTTTATTATCGCAACTAAACGCGAATTACTTGACGTTAAGTTTTCATAATAAACTCTATCCCTATCATAATCTGAATATTCTCCTTTATCTGGCTTAGTAAGAATTTCTATAATATTGTGAATATCCTCACCAAAATCTTTTATAACCTCTTCTTTGAAGACTTCTCTACTATCATTTCCCATATAGTCTTCGTACCAATCATGACCAAGCATAAGCAATATTGATGCATAAAGTGATCTTTGTTCTTGTGTAGCCCCCATGTCTCCAGGATTAAACTTTAGTTGCGCAACCTCATCTTTTACAATTCCAATAATCTTCCCTCGATTTCTTATTATATTTCCAATATTTGGAAATACGTGACCTATAGCATGATTTCTAAAACCATCTCTTCGAGGATTAAGCGTGTAAATTCTTTCTGAAATTGTTACAGCTTTTTCCAATTGTCCAAACTGAGTGGGTGTTATCTCCCTATTTTCTAATAAAGTTTTTAAACTTTCAGCGATTTGGCCAGAGGTGTATATGACTTCAGTATGTAGAAGCCCTTCTTGGTTTGGGATATTTTCAAATTCTGATGTGTCCGCAAACATACTCTCCTAGGAAGATATATAAACTCTATTATATCACGGATATATAGATATTTACTATCAACCCTTCTCTTGCTAAAATCTTCTCTGGCTTCTATCCATAAGGTTTAATTAAATTTAATCTTACTTTTTACATTCAAACTATGTCTATTCAAGTATTTGGCCACTTAGCTCCTGACACGGATTCAACTTGTACTCCACTAGTATACGCCTGGTTTCTTACTAATGTCCGGAACACCCCTGCTCAAGCAGTTATCACAGGAGAAATTAATAAAGAAGCTGCATATGTATTAAAGAAATTTGATCTAGAGAAACCAAAGTTAATAACAGAGCTACAACCTAGTTCTGAGGTTGTAATAATTGACACAAATAATCCAGAAGAACTGTTGCCTGGAGTAAACGACACCAACATTTTGGAGGTTATTGATCATCACAAACTTGTGGGAGGTCTTTCAACTTCCGAACCATTGACCATGACTATCAGGAAATATGGTTGTGTTGCAACACTGGTATGGGAGATGATTAAAGATGAACTACCCTCTGAAACCCCAAACTGGGTTTACGGATTACTTATGGCTGCAATAACCTCAGACACATTGAAAATGACGAGCCCTACAACAACCGAGAATGATAAAGCTGCACTTGCCGAACTTTCAAGTAAATCAGGTCTTTCGATTGATGAATTTGCAGAGGAACTCTTTAGTGCAAAATCCGACCTTACAGGAATGTCAGCCAAAGACGTCATACTTTCGGATAGCAAAGTATTCACCATGGGTAGCAAAAAAGTACGAGTAGCAGTGCTCGAAACAGCAAAACCTCAAAATGTCTTAGCGATGAAAGAAGAACTTCTAAGCGCAATGAACGAATTAAAAATTAAAGAAGGGTCGGATTACTTATTTTTCTATATAGTTGATATTCTAGAAAATAGCTCTGAACTATTAGCTTCAACAGCAGAGGAAAAAGAGCTCGCACAAAAAGCTCACAGCGCAAATTTTGAAGGAGAGACAATGA
>JAGQLL010000090.1 GCA_020429395.1 Candidatus Dojkabacteria bacterium
TGATTCCGGTTGCATCTGCTATTCAGTTAGGTTATGGAATGACAAAGACGATGTTGATGTCACTTTTATACTCAATTAGTAGTGTTTTAGGTGGGATATATCTCTCGTATTTTTTAGATTTACCCAGCAGTGCTGTTATAATCATGATTCTAATCACATTTTTTATATTTTCAGTTTTAACTAGGAAGAATCATGCCTGATTTAAATTTGAATGAATTGCCTAGAAATTACAGTAATATTACTGCACCAATAGCAATGAAGGCGATTCAGTTTCTTATGCAGATAGATAGCTTCCCTTATGTCTGGGGAGATATTACAAGAAAGAATAATCCTATCGGTATTTATGCACTTACTCCAGAAAATTTTATACTTGGAGCAAATAATGCTGTAACTAGAATAGATAAGGGTTATTCAGAGCTTTATCTTAGGGTTGGTACAAGACAAGCACTAGTTAAGGAAGTTGGTAATTCCAGAACTCAAGAAGTAGCTCAGTTATTCCATGCGGTAGGTAGAAGTATGTCTCCTCTTCAGGGTGTGTTTGACATTAATAATATTAGGCAGGCGTTGATGAGTGAATTAAACAAATACTAAAATCTAAATGAACATTTCCATTGTAATAAGATCGTAATACTTTCCATCAATAAATAGTTCTTTGTGAAGTTCCCCAACTTTATTGAAACCAGCATTTTCGTAGAGTTTTATAGCTTTGTTGTTTTCACTCACGACATCTAACTTCACTTTTATGAATTGACTAAGTTTCCTCAGTTCCTCAATTGCTTCTGAAACTAACTTTTTACCGATACCTTGTCTCTGGAATTCGGGACTCACGAACATTCCAACTAGTTGAGCAACGTGTTTGGTTTTTATTCGATTACTCCATATAACTGTGACTGATCCTACAATCTTATCTTCTGAGAATGCACACAACATTATGGATTCTTTGTTCTCGAGAGAAGATTTAATATAATTCATCCATTTCTCATCTACATCACTTAGACTTTCTTCGTAACTTGTTGCAAATGCTAGTGGAAAATTTTGGAGACTTTCTAGTCGCAGTGTTTTGTATAATTCCCATTCTTCAATTTTTGGTTTGCGGATTTCTATTGCCATTTTATAGTTCGATTAAAATTATTCCTATTGTAACCACAATTATACCTAAAACTTTTTGGAACACATCCATTTTACTGAATTTCTCTTCACTAATTTTAGGTAAAAATTTTGCGATAAATACAGCGATAAAAAATACAAAAATCGAGTTTATGCTATTTGTGACTTGGACTAAAGCTAGCGGAGCCAACATTGTTGCATATCGGAAAAGAATCGTAGCTGACATCTGCATGTATTCGTTTGGTAGATTATATGAGAATACTTTTCTTGGATCCTTTTTTATTGCAGATACAAATTGTTTTCTATAACTCGGAACCGCAAGTATTAATAATATCCCAGTAAGCATTGCTCCAAATATTTCGAAGAAGACAGCCGACCAGAAGTCAAAATTTATCGCAAATAATTTAAAAATTAACGAAGATGACGAGAAGAGTATGACAGCACCAAACATCAAGGTAAGAACCTTCTTTTTGACTCTGAACTTTCCATTCTCAACATGCATCATAGTTAGTAAACCACCGGTCAGTACTATTATTGCCCCTAATGTTTGTTGAATGTTTAGGATTTCTCCAAGAAAAATGATTCCCAAAAAATATGTTGTTGGTGCAGATAGCTGCCAAAGTACGCTTATCTTGGTAGTTTCTTCAATACGTAATGCATACAAATATAGCAATGCTCCAATTACATAGAATGCACCAATACTTGTCACTAACAAGGCTTGATTGAGTGGTGTTGATAAAATTTGTGGATTGAAGAGTAGAATAATTGGTAAAAATATTGCATTCACCATCGAGGTGAAAATCATCATTGCTCCGACACCTCCTTTGAAAAATTTGCCAAGTAGATATTTATCAAGATGATTGACTACTGCGTAAAGGAATTGAGAAGATAATGCAAAAAATAACCAATTCATATTAGAAAACTCTATTAAAAATTTCAGTAGCAAGCATTATCACTCCTGTAACAATTCCAATTAATGCTAGACCGGATGCAGTTTTTAGATAAACGCTTTTTTGTTTTACTGTAGATGTAGTCCTGTTAAAAATCAATTTCAAGTTGTTCAAAACAATCGCGTAGGACACTCCAAATAGTAATGACATAACTAAGAAAAGTATCATTTCTAGCACCCCAGATACAGAAAGTGTCCCGATAAGTAAGGTAATAAGTGCATATAGAAGTATTATTAAATAAGACGATGCCAGATAGAATATTGTAACTATTCCGTCTTCCTGATACTCGGTACTTTGTTGCACAAGAACAACGATAATAAACAACAGAATCGGAAGCAAGTATACAGAAAAGAAGATGACGGCAAACCTAGTTAAGGGTCGAAACAACGAGAGCAATTTGTTTGTGTAAATTATCGGATTTGAAGGTGCTAGTGACATCAAAAATTGTCTAAGATATTATCCAGGAGTATTTTCTCATATTAATCTTGTAATTCATACTTACTTCAATCCCTTCGCTCTCGAGTTTCTCTTTTTGTATTTCCTTTTCAATTCCTCCAATATTTTGATTAATTGAAATTCGACCTGTTTTACTTATAACCCGCCACCAGGGTATATCATTTTCTTCAATCGTAAGTGAGCGAAGAATACCTCCAACAACTCTAGCGGCATTTGGCCTTCCTGCTAGTGTCGCAACAGTTCCATAATTGGTTACTGTTCCTTTTGGGATTGATGAAACAATTTTTAGTACATTTTTACGGAATTCTGATTTGGTTTTCATTTTGTTGGACAAGAATAGACTCCTGCCTTCGCAGGAGTGACAATGTAAGGACAGTTAATTCATTAATTAACTGTCACTCCTGCGAAGGCAGGAGTCTATTCGCTTGATTTAAATCTTACTAATCATATCCTCATCCATATTCGCTTGTTTTAGTCGTTTTATAGTGTTTTTAATTCCCATCAAGTGGTCATCATGTATTGTTTTGTATACATCAAGTTTTTCAATGTTCTCGACCAATAGTGAAGCAAATCGATCAACCGCTTCTTCAAAATATTTCTTTGAAGGTTCATCAAGGTCTGCAACACGATCATGTGTGAATATAAAGGTGTAATTTGGATTATCCTCTCCAAAAACTAAAGTATTCTTTGGTGTTGGTTCTGGTCGATCAGGGAAATGTACTTTTGACATATGATTTGGGGTTAATAAATAGAATTAAGTTAAAAATAGTAGTGTAATAATAAAATAAACCGTAAAGGGAACTATTGCACCTAGTATAACTTGAAAAAGTGTGTGTTTTTTTAGAATAAGTCGGGTCCAAGCGATAACCGGAATTAGTAAAAACAACGGCCAGAAAATACAACCTTCAATATGATTGAGCAAAATCACTAAAGATGTATTTAGAGCTGTGTGAAAACTTATTCGATAAAAAACGTGGATAATGATAAGTATAATAGTGATGC
>JAGQLL010000091.1 GCA_020429395.1 Candidatus Dojkabacteria bacterium
ACGACATCGAGCTAGTTGACAATAAAGCGGTAGTTGAGGAAATTATTAATATCACTAAATCCCCTACAGTTTCTGTAGGTTATATCATTGTTTATCCATCAGATGAAAATATCAATTCTCCCATTTCAAAAACTATTTCAGTGAAATTTTCCAAAAGTACGGTAGCAAACAGATTGAACGTAATAGGTCCGATCAAAAATCAATTAGTTGATTCAACTGAATTAGATTTTGTTGGTGAAATGAAGGGATTTAAAGACAATGTAGTAGGAATGCGTATTTTGGATACAGAAGGGACAATACTAATTGAGTCTCAAATGGAGGGTTTGACTGACAAAGCATCTCAAGATTATGTGAAATTTACTAAAACTATAGAAATCGGTACATTAAATGGAACAACAGAAACCGGAAATGTTGAATTCTATGACATCTCTGACACGAATAAAACATCTCTGTTAACAATTCCAATCAGACTTAGATAAAGTTTCCGTATATATAAAATTCATTTATTGGAATTCATATCTCCTTACTGTGTGATATAATGGGGCTATATAAAGAAGGTCGTTTATAGATAAAATTTTAAGGTTTAGAAGAATAAATATGGATGACGAAAAACAGTTAATTGAAGACTCTGAGCTAGAAAATAATGGGTCAATTAAAATAATACCTTTGGTTGTTATGCCTGTTCTTGGCATGATGATTGCACTAGGTGCAAATATATTAATCCCTGATGATAATTTTAGACAGAATGTTATTACTGTTTTTACGGGTTCTATAGCAGGAGCACTAATAGGTTTTGGCGCGTTATTTAGAAGATAGTTTTCCCAATTTCAAATGCATTCCAACCATCTTTCCGCATCAATTGCTGCCATGCATCCCATCCCTGCTGCCGTTATAGCTTGTCGGTATTTATGGTCTTTTACATCACCAGCTACAAAAACTCCATCGATATTTGTGTATGTACTTCCGGAATCCGTTTCAAGATAGCCTAGATCATCTTGGTTGATAACACCTTTGACTAGATTAACATTTGGAATGTGACCAATTGCTAAGAACATACCAGCTAGTGGAAGCTCACTTTCTTTTTTTGTTTGATTATTTACAAGTTTTAATCCAGTGACTTTATTCCCATCTCCTAAAACTTCTTTTACTTCCGTATTCCAATGGATTTGAATCTTTTCATGATTTGTAGCACGATCTTGCATGATTTTCGAAGCTCTCAATGAGTCCTTTCTGACAATAAGATGAACTTTGCTTGCAAAGCGAGTCAAGAAAGTAGCCTCTTCCACAGCACTGTCCCCACCACCAACTACCGCAATCTCCACACCTCGGAAAAATGCTCCATCACAAGTTGCACAACTCGATACTCCTTTTCCCCAGTATTTTTCTTCACTCTCTAGACCTAACTTTTTTGGTTCTGCACCAGTCGCAAGGATGATTGCCTTTGATTGATACATTTCTTCACCAACCCATACTTTTTTAATATCACCGACGATATCAACTTTTGATACATCTTTGAAAATGATTTCTGCACCGAATCTTTTTGCTTGTTCGATAAATTTCTGCATCAATTCAGGTCCCATAACTCCTTCTGGGAAACCCGGAAAGTTCTCAACTTCGGTTGTGTCCATAAGTTGACCTCCAAATTTCAAGCCTCCTATCACGAGAGGTTTAAGGTTTGCTCTGGAAGCGTAAATAGCGGCTGTAAGTCCTGCAGGGCCTGAACCGATGATGATGAGTT
>JAGQLL010000092.1 GCA_020429395.1 Candidatus Dojkabacteria bacterium
GCATCACCTGAATGCCAATTACCAATCTTAAATGTAAATAATCCCGATTTTCCGTCTGTTCTAATTCTAAGATCTTTATCTCCAATAGTATCTGGCACGAAATCAGGACGTTGAATTCCAATTATGGTGTATCTTTTGAATTGTTTAGTAAGTTTTCCTTTTTTAGAGAAGTATTTAAGTAGTTCATCGTACTGGTTTCTGTCAACTAAGGCTCTCTTTTCAATTTCTATCATCTTTTTTTCTTAAATACTTTCATTCGAAAAATTTTAATAATGGTGAACCCATCTAGAACAAACAAAGAATAGAATAATAACCCACAAATCAATTTGAAATAATCTATATTTCCTCCTACCAAATAACCTACTGGCCATCCTCTAATAACTTCACCACTTTCATTTTCCCTTTCATAAATCAGACTGAAACTAAGTAATAATAAAGTACCCAAAATTATTCCAATTATGTTTCTGCGTGAATGAGCGAGTCTAACTTTAAATAGGAAATATAGAATTCCATCGAAAAGAGCCATAAAAACAATCGCTATGACTACGAGGGAAGAACCAAAAGTATCAACGTCGAACATATTATGTCTTGATATGTCTAATTATATACAATTATTCAATTAATATAAATATCATCATTATGAATTTAAGTTTTCCAGCTATTATTAGTTTTATTGTATAATTACATAAATTAATCGGAGATCGTCTAATGGTAGGACAACAGTTTCTGAAGCTGTTTATCTAGGTTCGAGCCCTAGTCTCCGAATATCATTTATTAATTTTTAAAATAACTTAATTAATACATATTTATCTTAGGTTCTCCCTTACATCTTATACGAAATTTCGCCAGTGAAAGGGATTAACCAGTAGTATTGTTCGAGAAATCTCACAAACTGCTGCTAAAGTGCCCCTGTCTAACGACAGGCAGGCTAGTCTCCGAATAAATTTTATCTAACATAGATTCCTGCCTTCGCAGGAATGACGCCTAATCATGCTGAATAATAAAGAAATCGAAACAATCGACGAATACATACTTCAATTTGAACGAATCGCTCAGAGTAAATTAATTGAACTGAAGAATGTCATTTTGGAAGTTATACCAGATGCTGAACAAACTATGGGGTATGGAATTCCGACATTTAAGTTAAATAAAAATATCATTCATTTCGCATATTTCAAAACACATATCGGAATTTATCCCGGACCAAAAGCAGTCGAGCACTTTAAGGAAGAATTAAAAGGATATAAAACAGCCAAGGGAACTATTCAAATTTCACACGATGTGGAAATACCGTTTGATTTGATTAAAAAGATTGTGGAATTTAATTTGCAGGAATTGAGTCAGAAATAACATTATTCACAATTAGTGGACTGTTGGAAGTAGTTCGTACTATTCTTATAATCAAACGACTATGAAATCACTCTTTCAGCAAAAAGAAACAAACAAAGAATAAGCTACTTAAAGCGTATATAATTGCTAATGCACTAAAATTTATTGAAACTTCGGTAATTATAAAAACACCCACTAGTAAATTAAATAAGATTGCTACTACACTATTAACTTGTAACTCAGAACCTCGTCCCGGAATCTTATGAAGTCCGATAAGTTTCGTAACTCCAAAATTGTATATGTAATCGAACGGATGTAACGGCAGTTTTATGCCTAAGAAGGCAATTAGTGCTGCTATTAATAGAATTAAAGGATTTTCCAGTAATATTGCAATAAAAACTATCGATATGTATATCGGATAGCTAAACCTAATACCATATTGTACGCTTTTTTTATCCGAGATTATGCTACAAACTAGCCACTTCGAAAAAAACCGGTCTTTAATTTTCCCCAATAAGTTTTTCATATTCCTAAATTTGTATTCAAGTTAAGGAGAATTTATTTTTGATCATTTTTAGAGGGAAATGGTGAGCCTTACTTTTTATATGCATAAACTTATTGAAAGAATTCCCTACAAAAAACGGGCAATATTGACTTTTGTCAGGATAAACTCCTTCGAACCGCCTCAGAGAATTTTTACAAAAAGCGGGTGAGGGGAATCGAACCGCCGTCTTCAGTTTGTCCCGTCATACTTTGCGAACTATTGTCAGCAATAGTATGACGTGGATCCCATATTTTCGAAATGCCGTAAATCGGGATCTCGATATTTCTCTCATTCGTAAACTCATGAGGAAATCTCGGGAGAAAACTGACATCGGTTTCAAAAATCAGAGAGCGGGCGACGGGAATCGAACCCGTATCCTTGGTTTGGAAAACCAATATAATGACCGCTATACTACGCCCGCACTCTAATTTCAAAACTACGCCCGCTTTTTGTAAAGAACAGCCAATTATAACTAATCTTCTTCAGATTATAAAGTGTGGAAGATACTTTAATCTACTAAAACACTAGGTGTCGTAGTATCGCGAGGTTCTTCAGTAGGGCTGATTGTCACTGTTGGTTTGGGAGTACTAGTAGGTGGTGTTTTTGTAACAGTCGGTATAGGAGTGACAGTGGGTGTAGGTCTTTCAAAATCATCTAGATATCCTTCAATAATTTGGTCTAGATGTGATCTTTCTATAAGTCTATCTAATAGAGGTATACTCGCTGCAGTTTGCATGAAATTTGAAAATCCAGTTAAAAACAAAGCAAAACCTATACTTGCTCCAATAGCAGTAAAGACACCATTAAGGAGACCTCTCAATATCACATTTCTTTTACGATTTACATGAGTGAGTTTTTGTAAGTTTTTGTTTAACTCAGTTATCTCATATTTTAATGAGTTGCCATTTTGGTTTGTATTCTGAGCATATGTCGGATTTTTAGGACTTTGAGCAGTTTCTTGCATTAATTAAGTTTTATATCTAAATTTCGTCCCTCTATACTATTTAACAACTTTTCAGAAAATACTTCAAATTTTAGATCCTTCACTTCTTCACCATCACGGTATCTCAAAGATACAGTCTCCTCTGCTTCCTCCCTTTTTCCAACGATTAACATATA
>JAGQLL010000093.1 GCA_020429395.1 Candidatus Dojkabacteria bacterium
TTGTGTTTGCCTGTTCTCTTACGTTTAAGTATCCAACCGGAGTATTTGCGATTTCGACTACGTCCAAATCCGATTTGTTCACATCTAAGGTAACTTCAAATTCTGAACCGGCATAGACTTCGCCCAGTACATTCACTAAATGAAATTTCTCTGTTTGCTTATCGAAATGTAACGGTACTCCAACTCGTACTTGGAATGTCTTTGATTCACCAGGACGTACACTAGTACCTTCTGCCATTATTTTTGTTTGTTTAGGGCCAGACCACACTCCGTTTACAAAAAACTTACTAAAGTCCTCCGTACCCACCTTAGTCATTATTGGCTCAAAATCAGAGCCTTCGTATAATGAAATTGAGCTATTATTTTTAATCGTAATCTCAGCAACAACTTGATCACCGTATTTCACTTTTTCTGTAGGGGTTTTAACTGCACTAACAGACAAATCAAATTTAAACTTTGAAGGATCATACATTGTTGCTATCTCCTTGGTCATATCGGTCAGAGATCTTTCCCATCGACCTGCAATAATATCTGGGACTCCTACGATCTGTTGTTGTTCAGTTGCTTGATAATAAACGTTTTTAACAAATATATTCTCCAATTTAATTCTATTTCTATTTGCTACTTCGACAACCAAAGAATTTATAGCCTTTCTACCTTCTACAGAGAAATCGTCCGCATCATTTTCTGTAAGATACCCAATAATCACAGGTTTTTCTTGCGTATCTTTAAGAGCGAACCTCTGTTCATCACCTTTACTATTGCCCTCTAGAACTTTTCCATCTTTTGTAACAAAATAGTGAAATAAAAAGTCTCCTTGGTTTAAACGAAAAGTTTGATAATAATAAAGCCCCTTATACCAATCAGTTGTAGTGACATATTCGTCAAATTCCAATTTCAATGGAACTATATAGATGGTATCTGGTAGGGAAAAAGCTTCTTTTTGTTCTTCTATTGATTTGGGAAATTTAAGAGAGTCTTTTGTTTGATCGATAACTTGAGCGAAAACCTCACCTGACAAAACCCCAAAGAGCAGTAGGGCAAACAGGGTTACTAGATATTTGGGCAACTTATTTCTAGACACTTGAAATTAACATTATTAAACCTAACTTAGGATTTATTCTACCTTGCTTAACTTTAAAATCCAAGTTGGTAATTTTAGCAAAAAGTAGTTTGATAAAGGATAATTCAAACTTATAAACATTTCTTTTTATCCCGCCTATTGTATAAGGATGGATTTTGAAAATCGACTTCATATCGTCCTCAGAAACTTCCCCTGATTTCAGCCAGTAGATTAATTTTAATTGCCTAGCCATCATGGTACTAATGTATGGAAAATCATTGTCATTGTTGTATAAATCTTCGAAAATTCTTAAAGCATTTTTTTTGTCTCTGTTCGTGAGTGCATCAAGTAATTGAAAAATTATCACTTCTTTATTTTCTGTAAGTATATCAAGATCTTCTGGGATTATTTCAGCCCTATCTTCTGCCCTTGCCAATAAAATTAATTTATCTAATTCAGTCGAAAGAGTTTGCTGATCTACCCCAACCTTGTTAATAATCTTCTCGCAAATTGCAGAATTTGTTTTTATTTCGTCTTTTTTCAATGTCTGTGCGATCCACATCTGTAATATCCTGGGTTCGGGAACCTTCGTCTCTATAACACTTCCAACTTTTTTAAGGGTTTTATAAAGTTTAGTTCTGGCATCTAATTTTCCATTTTCATAGATCACCATATCCATATTATCGAATTGCTTTTCGATGTATAGTGCAAGTTCGTTGGATATTGTCTTTTTTCTGTTTTTGGATATATCTCGAATTATAGAAATTTTTTGTTCATTTCCGAAAATAGAAAGATTGTCTGATGGAAAAATTAGTTCAGAGACTCCGTTTGCCTCGTCTGCGTAAGTAGTAGAGAATTGCTTTTTTTTCGTAAGTTTTGATAATTCAATTCTGGATTGATAGGGATTTAGTCCATGAATCAAAGTTACCATTTTTATCCTTTGAAATAATTTAATTTTTTGATCGTTCTGATTAAAAACCGCATGAAAACATTTACCTCCTCTACTCTGAGTAGCTTGCATGTAATTAGGTAAATTACAAATGCCGTTAATGCTGTTGTTGCTGTGAGAACAATCAATTGCACGGTTTTATCTGTTTGAAGAATACCCTCCCAAACCTTTGCCATGATGTATGCGCTAGACATCATTGTCAAAGTCGCAAAAAGTTTGACAATCATTTCTTTCCCCAAACCTCTGAGATTTGTTATTACTTTTTTATATCGTAGAATAAACAATAATAAAAAGAATTCAGCACTAAAGACTAAACTCGAACTCAACGCCAACCCACCGACCGCAAGGGGTCCATCAGATCTGTTGAAGAAGTACGAAGGATCAAATGTAATCTTTAGAATAGAAAATTCATAAAAATTGCTGAAATAATTGGTCAATAGTATTCCGGAAATAACTCCAAAAATTAAAACAAATACACTCGAGATTAAAGGCACTATGGAATTGTGGATTGCAAAATATAC
>JAGQLL010000094.1 GCA_020429395.1 Candidatus Dojkabacteria bacterium
TGGATTACTTTCGAAGTTCCTGTTGATGCCGAAGATCTCACACTAACTTATTATGATTACTCAAGCGGAGAAAAAATTGAATTTTCACTAAGATAATATGGATTACACTAAAGAAGAACTAGACAAACTTCGTAAACTCTCGTATGAGTTGAAGATCGATGTGATAAAAATGCTCGACAAAGCTGATTCTGGTCACATTGGAGGAGCTTTTAGTATCGCAGATATTGTGACTTGTCTTTACTTTAGTGTCGCAAATCTTGATCCACAAAACCCCGATTGGGAAGAAAGAGATTACATACTACTTTCAAATGGCCATGTTTGCCCGATTCTATACTCTGCATTAGCTAGAAAAGGTTATTTCCCAAAAGAAGAACTTAATAACCTGAGAAAAATTGACTCATTATTGCAAGGACATCCAAAATTAGGAATACCGGGAGTTGAGAATACTAGTGGATTACTTGGACAGGGTCTTTCTCAGGGCGTAGGAATTGCATTAGGGTTGACTATGGACTCGAAAAATAACAAAGTTTATGTCATCACTTCCGACGGTGAGCATCAGGAAGGTCAAACATGGGAAGCAATCATGTCGGCCAATAAATGGAGCTTGAACAATCTTGTGGTCATCGTAGATAGGAATCACGTCCAAATTGATGGTAATACTGAGGACATCATGCCTTTAGGTAACTTAAAAGAGAAATATGAGAGCTTCGGATGGATTGCACTCGATATTAACGGCCATGATTACAATGAGATTTTACAGACTTTTGAATTTGTAAAAAAAGTAGATCAACCTGTTGCGATTATTGCACATACAATTTCAGGAGAAGACATCAGTTTTATGGAGCGACTTTACAAGTATCACGACTGGAAAGATGATCCAGCAGAGGTTGAAATGGCCTTGAAGGAACTTCAAGCAGAGTTGGATAAATTTAATTAGATTTAAATTCGGGTATGGATTATTTGGTAGAAAATTATAAAAGTGAATCAGAACTTGATCAAAAAGCTACTCGTGAAGCCTTTGGTGTTGCGATAGTATCAGTTGCAAACGAAAATGATGAAGTTGTTGTTTTAAATGCTGACTTACCAGGCTCACTAAAGTTGCAAGATTTCATCGAGGTTTTCCCCGAAAGATACTTACAGGTTGGTGTAGCAGAACAAAACATGGCTAGTATTGCAGTCGGCCTAAGTCAT
The DNA here is from genome assembly GCA_020429395.1 of Candidatus Dojkabacteria bacterium. Classification (GTDB taxonomy): domain Bacteria; phylum Patescibacteriota; class Dojkabacteria; order B142; family OLB20; genus JAJTYI01. Next base: position 1,192 of record JAGQLL010000094.1, read on the forward strand.
TACGGGAAAATTCCTTTCATAACTTCGTTCACAGCTTTTAGTCCAGGTTTGAATATCGCACAGATTCGAGTTGGTGCAATAAAAAATCAGAATATAAAAATTGTTTCATCACACTACGGTCTTCACATAGGTCCAGATGGAGCGTCAGCTCAAATGGAAAGTGATGTAGCTATGATGAAGGCTATTCCAAATATGGTAATTGTAAATCCAGCTGATTTTAATCAGACAAAAACCATGACACACTTAATCTCGAGAACTAAAGGTTCTGCATATTTGAGACTTACTAGAGAGAAATTCCCAGTTTTCTTACAAGAAGATGCACATACCGAGATTGGAAAAGTTCAGAAATTACTTGCAGGAGATAAATTAACAGTTATCGCTACTGGGTCCATGGTTTATGAAACTCTACAAGCAATTTTAGAAGTTGATAAAGATGGTAAAGATGTGGAATTACTAAATCTTCATACAATCAAACCGCTAGATGCAGAGGGTATATTAGAATCTGTCCGAAAAACCGGCAAATTATTAGTAGTGGAAGAACATAACATTTGGGGTGGTGTAGGTGAGAGTATTTCAAGAATTGTTGCTGAAAAATATCCTGTGTTAACCAAAATAATAGGAATTGATGATACCTTTGGAGAATCTGGAGAGCATCGAAAATTATGGGAGAAGTATGGGCTAGATAGAAAAACGATTGCTTCTGAAATTGCCAAATTGATTAATAAGACCTAAACGTACTAATTCGATCTTTCATCGCAAAATCTTCCATTCCAAACATTATTACCTGGCTTGAGTATGCAACTGAATTCGGTTTCATCAAGTTGACGTACTTTCTTATAAATTCGGACAGTAGGATGATCATATACCCAAAATGTTTCCTCAGCCTCACTGTCATTTATCTCAATTCCGAAAATTTTAGGATATGATGATATCACCTTGACAGGTTCGTAACCCAAAGTTCCTTCATCGAGTGCTTTATAATAATTAACCATAATCGGGAAAAGCTCAGGTAATTCACCAATATTCTTCCTTGCTCTATCGCTTGTAATAAAGATGTAGTCTGTTTCCTCTAATTCGTTGTATAGATAGGGGATTTTAGATTGGTCATCTGGAATATAAACCTCTAAATCTACTCTATTAGGATATTCAGCAGGTGCAGGACCGGCAGATCTGAAAGGTATTGCGTCATCCCAATGTTCATTTGCGATTGTTTTGCTTGGAGGTACATTTTCGTAGATCCATTCTGATGCTTCAATTCTTGTTGTGGTCCTCGTATAAATACTTGTGAATGCGTATGCCCACAGAAGTGTAGGGACAAACACTGTGATGAGTACAATGTAGAAAACCTTTTTATTGAATTTCTTCAAGTAGTAGAAGGATAATGATGCAAATATCATCAGGAATGGTAGTATAGCCAACAAATATCTAAAAGATTTGATAAAATTGCCACCGCGATATATGAAATCACCTATTACCCATACAAAAGCAATCAATAACGGAGATGTTAGAGGAATTAATAATTGTTTGAAATGGTAATGATATTTTAAGAACTTAATCATTTCGTATACAAAAAGTAATAGTCCTACGATCGAAGTAATTCCCAAAGGAATTCCTAATCCCCAAATCATAATATTACTGAACGGGAATAAATAAGGAGTCGTATCTACCCAGTTATACTGAGGAGGGAACATAATCTCACCAGTTATTGCGCTTCGTTGAAAATTAAGAGCATTTTCAAAATCTGGGTTGAGGGTAATATCAAACCAGCTAGCATTTTCGAATATGTAAGGAGATGCCAAACGGAATACTACATATATTGTGATCAATATTAAAAGTGCAAAATCAACAACATAAAAAATGTTCCTAGAAAGTGAAAATCGTTTAATTTGTTGTAAGAATTTCATACCCAAAGCGACACCAATCATGAGTCCAAATACAGCAGCCGAGATTTTACTTGCCAGTGCCAAACCCATGGTAACACCAATCAGAATACTAAGAATAACATTAGACATTGGTGATCTGACTTTGAGGAAGATAATCAACAAAAGAAATGTGGTGAGCACGAAAAATGTTTCGTAAGTGTCAGTAGTAAAAAAATGGCTTTGCTGTATTGGCATTACAGCTACTGCATAAAATAATGCAGCAAT
>JAGQLL010000095.1 GCA_020429395.1 Candidatus Dojkabacteria bacterium
AGAGATGAAATTATGCATAATTTTGACAAAGCATACCCTCATTATAATTTCATAAAAAATGTAGGATATGGTACCGCAACGCATATCGAAGCGATAAAAAAATATGGTATAACTCCACTGCATAGATTAAGTTTCAAACCAATTGCAAACATCGCAAACAATCAAAGGAAAATCTCACAATAAACAAGTTGGTTATTCCGGAGAAGAATTCGTTTCAAAATTTCTACAGAAAAAAGGTTTTAAAATCTTGGAAAGAAACTATGTTATTCAAGGAGGGGAAATCGATCTCGTTTGTATGGACAAAGATGAAATTGTATTTGTAGAAGTTAAAAGCTTATCATCAAAATCCGAAATAATGTTGGAGCAAACCATTACCAAAAAGAAAAACAGAAGTCTTATCAGAACATGCCGAGTTTGGTTAAGTAGAAAAGGTTTAGAAAATTGTGAATGGAGGATTGATTTTGTTGGCGTTATATTTGAAAGATATGATAAAATCATTACGTTAAAACACATTCGAAACGCTATATATTAATCCTTTTAGTGATTTTGAATGTATTTTTTTGTTCTTTACAGAATATAATAAAGAAGGTCCCGTATAAATTCCTGCGGAATTTTACGGGACATCAATAAATTCGGATTTTGCTCTGCAAAACCCTGAATTTATTAGATGGGTTGGTAGCTCAATGGTAGAGCAATGGCCTTTTAAGCCAGTGGTTGCGGGTTCGAGTCCCGCCCGACTCATGTTTTGCCTTTGAGCATAGCGAAAAGTTGCAAAACAAAGTATACCGAAATTTTAATAAAGCATGACTCGTAATTGTAAATATCGTTATTACTCCATCAGAAATAATAAATGAAAAAAATCACAATCACTCCTGAAAAATTAATTTTCCTATTTGTTTGGATTGCCGTTATAGGCTCACTCTACATTGGTTTCTATGGAGATCCAGTAGCAAATATTAAAGCTATGGAGTTCTTCAACCCCGACAACTCTATCCCACCATGTGATTTGTGTTGGTATCAAAGAATGGGAATATATCCGATCGCAATTATTTCTACTGTTGGCTTATGGTTGAAAGAAAAAAGAATTGCATATTACATTCTTCCCTTTTCAATTATTACTATTCTCATTGCCGCATACCACGTATACATTCAAGAAACTGGCTTAGGAGTAGTACCTTGTGGAATTGGTCGACCTTGCGATGTTAAAGAATTTGAATATTTGGGTTTTATCACAATTCCCGTGATGTCCCTCTTAACTTCATTGGTGATTACAGTTCTAAGTTTGATATCTTTCAAACTACAAAAACAAGCAAAGTGATTTCAGACCTTGTCCACCTTTTACATATTCATCGACTTTAAGCTCGATAATATCTAGGCCTAGACCTAATAAGCTTGTACGTAATTCTTCTGATATTCCTTTTGGAACAAGTATCTTTTCGTTTATTTTGATAAAGCTAGTTGCATATAATTTTGCATCTTCATCAGAAATAGCTATTGGGTTTGGGAAGTGATAACAAACTTTCGCATGCTCAATCATGTTGAATGCATCGGGGTAATAAACCACGTTATTGTCATCAATTGGTCCAAGACACTTATTAAGATGATTGTAGATGTGATCAGTGATTTTAAAATCGATCAAAGTGGTGTCCAGGAACTTCTCAAGATGATCCTGAGATTTAACAGCAGCCCTTTTACCCCATCCAAAGTAGTATTTATCCTCCGTTTGGAACAAATCTGCACCTGAAAAATAATCTCGATCTGGTGAAGTCGTAGTCTTATATCCCATACTTTCTATCAAGTTCTTTGCATATTTGCTTTCTTTTCGTCTGGGTGTCTTCTTGAACTTAGCAACAAAAAACGTATCTTCATACAAAAAACCCCAATCACCGACATAAACCATATTTGGCATGTTTGGTTCTTGGTTAATTTCTATAACTTCGAACCCTAATTCTTTCAAAATATTTCTCAAACCCATATACTCTCCAAAAACTTTAGTTTTATCAATTTTAAGTTTTTTATCTAATTTAGGATTAACTTGAAAATCTACTTCAAAGTTTGTGGGTTTGCAGATAATTACTTTCTTAGAATTCATTGAATTACTTCCTTAAAATAGATGAATCGGGCAGGCTAAAAAGTTCAACTGGTAATTATTCTTTCAAAAGTTTGGATTCAATTAGTTTCATTGCTTTCTGAGGGTCTGCTTTTCCTTTTGTCAGCTTCATCACCTGACCGAGTATGAATTTGGAAATGTTTGGATTTTTATTAATATCAGCTAATACCTTTGAATTATCCTTCAAGACTTGATCTACCATAGTCTCTAGTTCTCCTTCATCACTTACTAATTTGAGCCCCTTCTTTTCAATAATATCTTTTGGTTTTGCACCTGTTTTATCCATTTCATCAAGGACTTGTTTAGCCAATGTGCCAGTAAGTTCACCGTTTCTAATCATTTGAACTAATTCAAATAAATCCTTACCATTAAATTTTAAATCCTTTAGTTTGATTTTATCGTTTTTAATCATACCCAATACATCTCTTATAAACCATTTACCAAAAAGTGCGATTGTTTCGTAATCTTTCTCGTCTTTTATTGCCTCTTCAAACCAATGTGCTCTATTTTGATTTGTAATAAT
>JAGQLL010000096.1 GCA_020429395.1 Candidatus Dojkabacteria bacterium
AATCAGCTAACTTTTGTGTGTTTTCAAGTGCTTCAGGATAATCAGGGAAAAGTTCAAAGAGTTGATCTTGGCTTTTTATGTAAAATTCGGTGGAAGAGTACTGTCTTCTAGCTGGATCTTCAAGTTTTTTACCATCGCTAATACACCAAACGATTTCTTGTACTTTATGATCTTCTTTTTCGATATAATGCGTATCGCAAGTAGCGACATAAGGCAATTTTAGTTTATTCGCTATTTCAATTTGTTTCTCTACTAAATCTTCTGACTCTTTAATCCCATTTCTCTGTAACTCGATATACACATCATCAACACTACTTTGTAAAAACTTAATCCATTTAATAGCTTTTTGTTCATCACCTGCCATTAAATATTTATTGAAATTACTTCCCAAACAACCACTCAATGCTATAAGACCTTTTCCATACTTTTCTATAAGTTCTCTGTCAGCTCGAGGTTTGTAGTAGAAGCCTTCCATAAATGCGTGGGAGACTAGTTTCAAAAGATTGTGATAACCTTCTTTGTTCTTTGCTAATAAAGTCAAATGGTATCTTTTGTCATCAATTCCGGGTGTTTTATCAAAACGGGTTCTCTCCGCAACATATATTTCACATCCAATTATTGGCTTTATACCTTGATAATTGCATTCTTGCCAAAATTCAAATGCTCCATACATAACTCCATGGTCAGTAAGTGCAGCTGAATTCATCCCGTATGATTTCACTTTTCCAACGTAGGCAGGGATTTTGGCTACTCCATCAAGTAGAGAATATTCAGAATGTGCATGAAGATGTATAAAATTATGGCTCATAAAAAATTTGAAGAGTATTTTAACCCTAGGGTAAAAAAAGTATACCTAAAGAGGTAGTTTATAATCAAAAAAATACAGTCAAATACTACTTGCTACTTTCAGCATATTCTTCGAATGTAGTTCCCAGTTGTGTTGTCCGTATGCTCTAGAAAGTGCTACAAAATCCCAGCCGTATTTTGCAGCATATTGTCTTGATACTTTTGGAACTAAATCTTTGAAAGCAACCTCAAATGAGGGATATTTTCGTCCATTTAGGTAACCGAAACAATTGTATGAAAAGGATTGTCTGCAAGAACCTGATTCTATTGTCATAATCGCCAACAAGACTCGATAGTCGGCATTATTTTGATCAGCTAAATCTACAATAATTGTAGCGATCTCTTCATTTGCGACTGGAGATTTGACTCGTCTAAGATAATTCAAAGTGCGATTTACTTTTTCTTCAAGTTCTTTTCTTCTAGCTTCCGCCTTTGCCTGTTCTTCTTGGTATTGGTTAAGATTTACTTGTGCTTCGATGTAAACTTCTCTTTCTGGTTTTGGAATATAGGTTTTTGTTACTGGAGAATTGAAGTTGTAATTATAATAGTGAACATTGTCAGCAATGGCTGTGTTTTTATCGGGGATAAGTGCAAATGAAATTGTTGAAAATAATATTGCAAAAACTACAAAATATCGTCCAATAATTGAAAATCGAAGTGTTGTATTTTTAATAATTTTCACTTAACTATAATATAAGTCAAAACTCTTTAAATTCAAGAAAATATTGCGATTTAACAATATATCAGATATGAAAA
>JAGQLL010000097.1 GCA_020429395.1 Candidatus Dojkabacteria bacterium
TTTTAATCTATCATTAATTAATGCTTCTTCGATTTTATAACGAATATAAATGTGGGCATGATAAGTCACCTCATCTGCTTCGACTCTAATTAAACTTGGTTTTACTTGATTAAAGTATTTGTAGAAATCATCAGCGCTGTATTGTTCATACTTTCTCCCTAATTCATGAAATTTTGATAAATTCTCCACAAAGAAAGTTTTTGATCTCCCTATATGATTCTCAAAAAACCTGGATTGACTTTCGTGAAGTGCCAAGCTGTAGTTCGTATAAAGTGGGGTAGTATTGATTTCCTCATTATGTTGTAGGAAGTAGAGTGCATGTCCAAATTCATGTATTGTTGATGTAACTGTCCTTGCTATATCAAATCCCTCATATCTAGTTGTGATCCGAGAATCGTGTGTAGATAAACCTTCACTGAAAGGGTGTGATGAAACATCAAGTCTTAGTTTTTGGCTATCGTATTGAAGAAATGATAATAATTCATGGTTTAAATTTTTTGCCTGTTCGACATCATACTCTAAAGATGACATTGAGTTATCATTGGTATATTTCGGATTATTTTTCAGGTATGAGAGCAATTCTGTAACTGTTGTAGTTACTTTTTTAAAATAGTTATCTAGAAATTTAACAGTTAGTCCTTCTTCGAAGGTATCCAAAAGTGCATCATAGGGATTATCCTTGTAACCTAAATAGTTTGCTTTTTGTCTAGAAAGATCTACAATTTTCTCTAACATAGGTTGAAATAGGTCAAAGTCATCAGTTCCTCTAGATTTTCTCCATACTATTTGTGCTTCACTAACTGTTTCTTCAAATTCTTCTATAAACTTCGGAGGAAGTTTCTGGAACATATCTAATTCTTTTTTTAGAACACGAATCACGGCTTTTTCGTAGTCATTTAAATCTTCTTTTTCACTTGAAGCTATGAGATTAGTAAATTCTTTGGATAAGAATAATTGTTGAATCAGAGTTTGAGACTTTGCTAGGGCTTTTCCCCTATACATCGCACCTTTGGTCGGCATATAGACTTCACCATCCCATGTGGCTAATTTATTTAAATGATCAAGCGCCCATATCGACTGATAATATTCAAGAAGCTTGAGTATTTGTTTATTTTGAAAAAGATCTTTTACCATTAATAACTATTAAGATTTGAAGTAAGGGTTTGTTTTATATCTTTTTTAGTTTGAGTGAGAAGATCAAATGAATCTGTAGAAACAGTTCTTGCAAGGGTTTTGCCAATTATATCATATGGTAATACCACATAATCTGCTCCTGCTTGCTTAAGGAATTTTTTATCTTCCAGAAATCTAGAAACCACAATAGTAATTGGTTTTGGTTTGAAACTATTAACTTTACTTAAAAATAAAATATTATCTTCAAGATCGGGAATTGAAGAGATAATCATTTTTGCTTTATCAATTTTAGCTTTATCCTGAATATCGACATCAGCGATATCTCCGTAAATTACGTTAAACCCCTTTTTTCTGAATTTTTCAACTACGTCTGGGTTAAAGTCAATTATTGTAAGTCTGTCTTTAAAAGAAGTCATTTCTTTAAGGAACGAGGTTCCTACGCGATGAGCACCAATAAGTACGACATGATTTGTCAGTTCATCAGAAGGGAGAGTTTCAATTTTGTTTAAATTTTTTCTTTCGAAAATACCAAGAATTTTTTCGAGCTTAAGAAATAGTTCATTGCCTTTTATAATCGCATAAGTAGAAAAAGTGAAAGTGATAATTCCAACTAAGGTAATTATTGAAACAATCCTATCAGGTACATGTCCGATGGTATTGCCAAGCATAATTACGATTAGACTAAATTCGGAAATCTGTGCGACTGTAAGCCCTGATAAGAAACCGACCCGCTTAGTATATCCAAGTATTCCCAGTAATATCATAACAATGAAAGGATTCCCTATCAGAACAAATAACGACAATAATATTGCAGGAACCATAGCTTCTGAGAGGTTGCTAAATTGTAATTCCATCCCAAGTAATACAAAGAAAATCATAATGAAAAAATCTCGTATGGATTTTATTTTCGTGACAATTTGAAAGCTTTCTATTGAGTTTGCAAGTGCCAATCCAGCTAAAAATCCGCCAATTTCAACTGAAAAACCAATTATAGGAGAACTTACAAATGCAGCGAAACCAAGTGCCCACGCAATGCTCGCTAAAAGAAGAATTTCTTGGTTGTTTGATATTTTATGTACTATTTTGGGGAATATTGATTTACTTAGGTAAAGGATAGTTCCAAAAAGAATTAATACTTTAATAAATATTTCTGCAACTGTAACAATTGAGAATGAATTATTGATGTCTGAGATTGAAGCTAGAATTATTAGGGCAATTATTGCGAAGAAGTCTTGTACTAAAAGAAATCCGATAGAAATCTTTCCATACAGACTATTAATATCTTTTTTGTCAGAAAGAAGTTTAACGACTACAATTGTGCTTGAGAAAGTAAGCGCAATCGATGCATAAAGTGCGGATAAATTACTAAAACCAAGCAATCTACATAAAACAAATCCTATCGCCGATGTGAAGACAATTTGCCCGATTCCAGTAATTAATGCTGTTTTTCCTACAGAACGTAATTCAGAAATTTGTATTTCCAAACCGAGCATAAATAATAGAAGTGTTATTCCAATTTTTGAAAGTGAGTGTAATGCCTCTTCATTTGATTCTGGAAATAGTCCAAATGCTGTTATCAATACTCCGGTAAATATATAGGCTAAAATCGTTGGTTGTTTTATTAATCTGAATAAAATCGAGATTATTGCTGCAATTACAACAATTGCAGAAAGCTGGAAGAACATTTCGTTCATTGATGTGTATTTAATAGATATTTTAAGTTATCATTTTACTACTGACGTAACAAGTCTAATGATTTCCTGAGTATTTCCACTTCAAGCGTTGAGTTAATTTTGGTAATATAAATACAACTATTTGACTGCTATAATTCTATGGCATTTAGATTAATTTTGAATATCAATGAAAAAAGGAATATTATTTACAGATGGAGGTGCAAGAGGTAATCCTGGACCAGCAGGTTACGGAGCCCTACTTTTTGATGAGAAGGACTTGCTTCTCGCCTTCGATGGAGGATATTCCTCACATGCTACAAATAACTATGCTGAATATTCAGCACTTCTAATTGGTCTTAAACTAGCACAGAAAAACGGGATTACTGACTTAGAATGTTACCTAGATAGCGAATTGGTTGTTAAGCAGTTAAAAGGAGAATATAAAGTCAAAGACGCTAATATACAATCATTTCAAGATAAAATTTCCAGGTATTTATCTGATTTTAGTTCTTGTCAGTTCATACATGTACCAAGATCTGAAAATAAGCATGCAGATAGGTTAGTGAATTTAATTCTAGATATAAAAGCAGAATGAAAAGAGTTGAGATTGGGAGTTACTCTACCAAAAAAGGTTGGGCAAATCCAGAAGCAAAACCAAAAACAAATACAAAGTCAAAACCAAAGAAAGTTAAAACTAAAAGTAAGAGAAGGTTCAAGACTGTAACATTCCTTGCTATTTTCTTTCTCCTTGGGGTTTGTGGCTTTCTTTTCTTCAACTTTGGCAATAGGGTGCCCGGTATGAATATTCCTTTGATACAACCAGCCCAATCTCTCTGCACAAATGTACTTGATCCTAAATGTTGGACAGAAAACTTCAGACCACAATTACAACAAACAAATGGCATCACAAATATGTTAGTTGTAGGAATGGACACTAGAAAAAATGACACAGGATTATTAAACACAGATACTATCGCATTAATTTCATACAACCATGATACGGGAGAAACTATGTTACTCTCAATCCCACGTGATTTCTATTCAGCAAAGTATGTTACAAGGATTAATGCAATATACGCATTTACAAAGGACAAAGACAAATCTGATCCATATAAATACTTAAAAGATGAAGTTAGCAATATCACGGGTCAAGAGATTCACTATTTTACTACTGTTCAATTTGACTCATTTACTCAAATTATCGATGAATTTGGAGGCATAGAGGTCTGTCCCGAGGAGGCTTTTACAGCTCAGTACCCAAATGATTATCCTAAGGCAGGTGAGTCGCAATGGTTGTTTTATCAATTTAATAAAGGATGTCAAACTGTTAATGGAGAGAGGGCGTTAGTATATGCAAGATTTCGATATGTTTCGCGGGGACCAAGTAGTCTAGCGAGTGATT
>JAGQLL010000098.1 GCA_020429395.1 Candidatus Dojkabacteria bacterium
AATTATCACCTTCCCAACACATTGATGTTAATTTAAGTGGTTCAACAACTTGCTTGACTTTACCAACACACTCTACACTTACATTATCAATAAAAGTTCCTAGTGAATTTGGAGTTCCATCGTCCATAAATGATACTACAGCTTTTTCTGAAGTTGCTTCAGCTGTTTTTGTATATTTCGTCCATGCAGTGTTTCCAGCTCCTGCACCTGTATGTGTGTCTAGGGCGACACCGTTCCAAGCACTTATAAGTTTATTGTCCGCTTCAGAAGTTCCAGGTCGTGGAGAGAAGTGATATTCAATTTTATATTCATATCCAGGGATTGTCGCGATTTCTTGACTAATTTTAACTGAAGCAGGTTCATTATTTAATGGATTTGTTGGTCCAAACCAATCTGCATCAAGTTCTGCGTATTGTGCACCAGTTTGAGGTAACCATCCGTTCACGCCTTTATGTAATTCGAGATTAGGAATTTCGGGTCTATTAACAGATTCGAAAATTGTTGACCCTCCTTGCCATTCTACTTTCCAATCTAAACCAGAAGTTCCATTTAGAACTATGTCCCAGCCTGCTGCTGTTGTAACTTCAGGTGTTTCAAAATCAGCATTCTTTAGTAGGTTTACACCTGGGGTACAAACAAGTTCTTCACCCTGTACTCTCGCTAGTTTGAATGATGCATGCGAAATATCTGCGCATGCATATCCTTCTGCATCACCATGCTTTGCCTTTGCTGTACCTGTTTCTATGCCAGAAGCTCCAACACAATTCTTAGTTACTTCTTCACGATCCTGAGGATTTCCCTTCGTCTCGTATGTCACCTGATACCAGGTATTAGTGTCAAACGTCTGTAAATAACCATTTGGACTGTTATCTTCATCACCGCCCTTTATACAAACAGAATCAACAACATAACCAGTTGGGGCTGTGTAGTCTACATCACCATCATCACCCGGTTCTACATGTTCTGACCAACCATCACCTTCTGGACAAACATTTGAATTTCCACCACTCGTCGCCTGGACCGGGATCAATCCCACCAGAGGCGAAAAATACTGAAGTAGGATAAAAAAGACTGTAAAGACGGAAATAAATTTTTTACGAGGCATAAAATTTATTTAAAAAATAAATGGGGTAGCTATATTTTAGCTAATTTATAAAACGAAAGCAATTCGCAATAGTGACACTTAAATTTGATTTGTGAGGGAAAACAAACGAAAAACCCCTCCCTGATCAGGAAGGGGTTTTTAAAAATCTAGGTTAATTGAAGATTATTTTCTCTTCAATAATACTGAATCTGTTCCAAGAATCATTGCCAATCCCATAATTATCATTCCAACTCCTACTGGAGCATACATACTGTTTCCAGTTACTGCAAGAACCCTTGCTTGATAGACTGGTGTTGTTGTAGGAACTGCGGTTGCATCTATTCCCAAAATCTGTCCCTCTGTAGGAGTGACTGTTGGTGTTGATGTTGCAGTTGGAGTTACAACTGGAGTTTCTGTTGGAGTTACAACTGGTGTTTCTGTTGGTGTTACAGTTGGTACTAATTCAACTTTAAAAGAAGCGTGTGAAATATCATGACATTTAACAACTGCTGCTGCATTTGCATCGGCCCATGTCTCAGAAGCTGTTGCTACTTGTGTTCCAATTCCCTCTACTTCCCAACAGAACATTTCACCATCAGCTTTGAAGTAGTGAATATCTGTAGATCCTTTTACACAAACTTCAGTTACAACATATCCCACACCTGCGTCATGTGATTGTTCTGTTTGTTCATCTGGCCAATTGTCATATTTTTTCCAACCATCTCCAGTTTCTGGACATACTTCTTGTCCATTACCGTTACCTTCTTCATCTTCTTTATCATCTTTGTCATCTTTGTCTTTCTTATCCTCTTTATCATCTTTCTTGTCTTCTTTATCATCTTTGTCATCTTTGTCTTCCTTATCCTCTTTGTCTTCTTTGTCATCTTTATCATCTTTCTTTTCATCTTTATCCTCTTTGTCTTCCTTATCCTCTTTATCTTCTTTTTTGTCGCTATCTTTTTTTGCTAAATCAATTGATGTTGTTTCTGTATCACTTTCATTTACGATATCTTCTTCAACTAATAAACTTTCTTGAGACACTTCCATATTTTCAGAAATTGTACTTTCTTCTGCAGACAGAAATCCTGTACCATTAAAAGCAGACATACCTACTAAATAAAAGAAAACCAGCGTAGGAAGCACTAATACTGCCAACGCAAGTTTATAGGAAACTTGGAACTTCGTCATAAACTTAAAATAACAAATTATAGTTGCGATTATATCACTTTAGTTTTGTTGGGTAAAGTGACAACTACGCGATGTAAGGCAGTATATGATTTACGAGAGCATGTGTATCCTCTTCATTAAAACCATTTTGATGACCAAAATTTTCGAAGTCTAGTTTTGGGAGAGCATCTTTAAAAATATCCAGCATATCTCCAAACAAGTATTTGAACTGATCACTACCTCGAGGAGTTAGAAACAGATGAGCCCTATAAGAGCTTCTATAGGCTGCAAATCTTTTGTACAACCTCAAAAGGACCTCCTGATCAAAAGCACTAATACTTAACATTTTTGATTCCTCCTCCTCTGGACTCTCTTCTTCCTCCTTCTCAAAACCCTGATTTAATT
>JAGQLL010000099.1 GCA_020429395.1 Candidatus Dojkabacteria bacterium
ATTCCGTTTCAGGAGTGTTTACTTCAGGTTGAATTTCTAAATCACTTATAAGGATGTTTTCCTCGGATAAATTTTCTTGGGCGAATGAATGATTATTAACCGTACTACCAAAAATCAGTACAAATAGTGATAACGATATCAATAATATTTTCTTCATGATCCGAACATTAAAACCTCAGGCTTAAATATTAACAAAATTCCAATAATTAATATCAAAATTCCTCCAATTATCCCTGAAATTCTTGAATATTTCCTAGTAATTCCTACGACTTCGAGGGATTTGATTGCAATGAAGAACACTGCCAAATCGTCAATCATAAATATGATGACATAAAGCAAGATGTATGAATAATGTTTAACAATGGGCAGATCAACGGAGGAAAGCAAATTTGTATAAACAGCTGGAAGCCCTGCTGAACATACCACTTCGACCAAATTGACAGAAACTGCTAGGGTAATCATCCCCAACATTGCAAGAACATAGTTTTTCTCGGAAATTGTCTTTTTGATTTTATCCATCAACGATGTTCTCTTATCTTTATCAACAGAGTGGCACTCACCTTTTGTTATAAGTCCATTTCTAAGATGAACAATTCCGCTGATGATTGCGATAATTCCGATTATGACCTTTATCCAATAAACATAACCGATAAATTTAAATAGATTGAACCAAGCCGATAGAAAAAGGAAGTAAACAAACCCTGATGTAATAATGAACGTAGAACCCAGAATGTAGAGTTTCTTTCTATCTTTCATATTCACAAGCATAGTGATTAAGAATATCAAAATCCACATCGCACAAGGGTTGAAACCATCAACAAAAGCAATCAATATCGTTGCTATTGGTAAGGAAAAATCACGAAGATTTACACTTCCTAATAACGGGATATCGATTAAAACCTCGTCTTTTGGAGATTCAACTTTTTTCTCTTCTTCTACTTTTACGCTAGGGACAATATCGACATCATTTAGAATGTATTTTGTTACTACGTCTTCACAACTATTTTCAGAACAATAATTTACCAACGCTTCAATTTCAGCTCCGGTCGTTTCGTCAGACCCGTATCCAAGTAAATATTGATCACCAATGATTAAAAATGGAACACCACCTTGTTCAATTTGGAAAATTTCGAGTGCTTCATTGAAATATTGTGCATTCTGGGAATTGTAATAGGATTCATATTTATGGAACTCGACCTTCTCTCCCCACTCTGGTAGTTTTTTATCGAGAAAATCAATCTCTTTTGCACAATGAGGGCACCCTTCACCATAAAACAGATGCATTACCACAGGTTTATCTGAATCTTGTGCTTTTACTCCATTAAGCGAATAGAAAGTAAATATAATCGAGAGAATTAAAACAAAAAACAGTAATAATTTTTTCATTTATAAATTCTTATATTTCTCAATTAATTCTAATAGCTTCTTTTTGGAGACTTCTCCAACTTCACGATGAACTTCATCATCGTTTTTACTCAGGAAAATAAATGTTGGGAAATCTTCGATTTTATACTGCTCGACCAATTCTGGATGTTCGTCCACATCAAAATATTCTGCCTTTAAATCTGGATTTTCCTCCTCAATCTCCTTCCATCTCGGCTTCATCACTAGGCACCCCGAACACCAGACAGCTCCGAACTTAAGAATTTTCATGTTTATTAAAGATAACAATTAAATTCATTAATGACTCTATTACTGGTATTTTGTCATTTTTTAATGAATAAATAATATGCTGACCATTACGATAGCTTTCCACATAATTCATGTCTTGGAGGGTTTTTAGATGATGGGAAACTAAAT
>JAGQLL010000100.1 GCA_020429395.1 Candidatus Dojkabacteria bacterium
TATTATGTCCGAATTAATTGGCAAGATCACCACTAATTCAAAAAGACAAAATATTAAAGCCAAAATTGTTGTGAATGGGATTATCGTTTTTAAGAGTTCGATTATTTTCATATTATAAATGTAAATGAAAGCGATTATTTATGTCTAAATTATAGCTACTACTACTAATTAAAGATACGTATTCAAAGAAAATAATTGAAAACGTATCCCATAATCATAATTCCAACAATTGTAATCCCAAAGAACAATACCAAAAGTTGCCATTTCATAATTTTCTTTAAGATCAATGCCTGAGGAATCGATAAAGTTACAGTAGAGGTCATGAAGGCTAGAACTGAGCCCAAAGGAACACCTTTGTTTACAAGGACTTCCATTATTGGAATTATACTCATTGAGTTGGCATAAAGTGGTACACCTAAAAGCGTAGCAAATGGTATAACCCACCAAGAATCGATGCTTAAATATTTATTAACTAAATTCTCTGGGACAAAACCGTGAATAATGGCACCTATGGCAACTCCTAAGACTACATATGGAAATATACTTTTTGTGATTGCAAATCCGTCTAACCAGAAGTATTTTAATAATTTTTTGAATGGCTCTTGCTTATTTTTATTATTCTCTTTGATCTTGTTTGAAGATTTAAACTTTAGTAAATCTTGATTTATAAACCTTTGCATATTTAGTTTTTGTATCAACAGACCACCTGCCATACTTATAATAATCCCTATCATGTTGTAAATAAGGGTGGTTTTCAATCCGAAGATTGCAGGGAAGACAAATAGCGATGCTTCATTAATCAATGGGGAAGCAATTAAAAATGTAAACGTCACTCCNNAGAGGAATTCCAGCACCAACGAATCCCAAGAATAAAGGTATTGATGAACAAGAACAAAATGGTGTAATCATTCCCAAGAGAGCAGCCAAAAGATAATCTATTCCAAACCAGCGTCTTTTAGTAAGTACATCTTTAATCTTTTCTACAGGTAGATAATATCTTAGAACTGCCATCAGATAACCGATCAGTGTTATTAGAATTAGAATTTTCAAAGTGTCATAAATGAAAAATTCTAGAGCATGTCCGTAAAAAGAATTGTCCGGAATATTCAACATCGAATATGTTATGAAATCTGAAAGATATTCTAAAGAGAAAAATATATTCATTACTTTTGATTTAATATAATATCCTTGATTTTCTCAATATTAGTTGTACTTCCCTCCATAACAACTTTTCCATCAATTGCCAAAACTGGTGAGGTCATAATACCCATTTCAATTATTTTTGAAATATCAGTAATATATTCAACTTCATCATCGATACTTAATTCCGCTAATGCTTTTTGGGTCAATTCAAAAAGACTTTTGCATGTTTTACAACCGGAGCCTAATACTTGAATTTGCATAATTCTAATTTAAAAATTAATAGTTATCTAAGAGGTTTAAATATTCTGTTAATAAATCCTTGTATTTTTCATTGATGATATAAAAGATGCGATTCCCGTCTCTCTCAACTTTTAAAAGTTCTACATTAGCTAGTTTCTTCAAATGAAAAGATAATAGATTTCTGGAAATTCCGAAATTCTCAGCAAGCTCGCAAACGCATATTTTCTCATTACTCAACACTTCGAGAATTCTAGTACGAAGGGGATCACCGAGAGCTTTTATTAGTTCATCAATATTATTTGGGTTTGGTGTCTGTGATTTAGTCAAACGGCTATGTAAATAATTACTTACATAGTTTAACACCTAATACAAATAGTACAACTCAAATATAATTAACTTATCAGTCTTAATATATCTCTCAGAAAAATATTTAAATTCTAAAAACATAAGAGTATAATTCAACTAATTATTATATGCATTATCATGCAAATATATTTCCCCAAGAAGTTTTACTTCATCATTTTTGTCATTTTGGCAGTGTTTATTATCACAGGATGTGATAAATCAGAACAAAACTCCAAAGACATCAATAATGAGATAGCAAACCCAGAGGTTACTGAGGTGGAGAATTCTGATGATGATTTTATCAGAACTGGCCAATACTCATTTGGACTAGTTGTCTGTAATGAATACGATAGTGAAACTGTTTCGAAGATAGTAGGTATGCCAGTTGTAAAAACAAGAGATTACTCAAATAGTAAGTCAACTGGTTGTGAATACTATCTAGACGAAACAAACTTTGTAATTGTCGATGTAGGTTACTCCAAATTCGAAGACCAAAGGAGAGGTTTGGAAGTAATAGAAAGAGAAATGACTAGTGATAGTAGTATTGGTTTGGAAAATTTTATAGCTATTTCATCAAACGCCCCAGGAGAATATATAGATGTATATATGTTAATAGATCCAGAGATTAAATTTATCAGGGTTGGTCGATCCTCTACAAAAATTGCTAGTAATGATCAATTAGTTGAGATAGCACAATCTGTTGAACAAGTAGTGAGGAGCTACAAGTAAGAAATCAATCAGAGGTTTTTCTCTAAAAATTTTTGAAGTGATTCTAAATCTTTTTGGATATCGTCATAAAAGTACGATACGATTCCAAATGTTTGAGCACTTTCCACGGCTTCGGGTGTATGTTCAAAATAAACACAATCCTCAGGTTTTAGATTTTTATCTTTTAGTAATGTTCTAAAATATTCGGGATCCGTTTTGTCCGGATTATGTTTCAGTGTATATAGTTCATAAGGTAAATCTACTAAACCAAGATTCTTGATTTCTTCATCATTTGCATTCGTAAGTATTATCTTAGGGTTGGGGAATTTATCTAAAAGTGTATACATTTCTTCAAAGATTTTGCCATCAA
>JAGQLL010000101.1 GCA_020429395.1 Candidatus Dojkabacteria bacterium
TTGGTAATTGGCATTCAGGTGATGCTAGAAAAGAGTACGAAATCCATTTCGATTTATCGGAAATTAAAGATGCTATGGGAATCCTAACTACACTAGGAAGCCCATATTGTGTTTCTGTTTATATTGAACGGTATGAATACTCCTACCACGATTATGTTGTTAGTCTGGATAAATACTTTTTTAATGATGATTATATTATTGATTTCGAAAAGTTAGTTTCTGACAACTCTACAGAGAATATTAAATCGGAGGAAGAAAAAATAGAAAATGAAATGGAAGAGTTAGGATTAAACTTAATTACTTCTGAGAAAATGATTGAATTTATAAATAAACTTAACTTTATAAAGAAAGCTCAGCATAATTTTAAAAAGACATCGATTGATGAGTGGTATAAAGAATGGGAAGAATATATATTCTGTAGGGTTTAATTTTTATTAAATATTTTATGGAAGAAGTATTTCAAGAATTGCCTGTGTTTCTAATTCCACTTATAGTTGTCTTGTCAATTTGGGAATCGATTTGGAAAGCGATTGCCTTGTATAAAGCTGGCGGTAATAAAGACTTGGCATGGTTTATATTCATATTTATCTTTAATACAGCTGGTATTTTACCAATTATATACGTCTTAACTCACAGGGATTAATTGGTAAGTGGGTTACTTTTTGGTTTGCTCTCTACTGAGATTATGATGTCTATTGCATAATACAGAAGAATTTCCATAACTAGACCAAAAATAGCACTTAATTGATTGAAATAAAATGAGAAAAAAGTAAAAAACAGTATTGAAAATAGAGTAGAAGTCCTAAACCAATAAAG
The DNA here is from genome assembly GCA_020429395.1 of Candidatus Dojkabacteria bacterium. Lineage (GTDB taxonomy): Bacteria > Patescibacteriota > Dojkabacteria > B142 > OLB20 > JAJTYI01. The sequence goes on from JAGQLL010000101.1 coordinate 817, forward strand.
CCTTTTAAGTGTATTTGTTTTGTAGCGATATAAACCTAAAATAACTATCACATTTATAGTAAATGCTGAGAATAGAATGCCAACTTCGAAAAAACCCACTTCACTAAAAATATCAAAAAAATTTTTTCCAGCATATAAAAAAAGACTTACGGTTACGCTCCCGAGAATGAAAAAGATTCGAAAGATAAAGATGCTATTCAATAATTCTTTAAACCTCTTAGTGTGAATTATCTGTAGAAATTTCGTTCTTAAAAATTTTTTAAGAATTAAGTATTTACTTTGTTTGTACTCTCTATCAGTTTTAAATTTTTGGGCAATTTGTATGAATAATTCTTTCAATTTGGGATCTGCTTCACTCTGGTCTAGCAGAAAGTTGAGCTTTTTAACATCTTCAATATCGTAATCTTCTGTTGCAATTATGTCTTTCAGAAGGTCACTAGCGTTTATTAAATATTCTCTGGGACTGAGTGGTCTCCTGACAAGCATATATCTAAAAATGAAAAAAAGCATAACAAAAACTAAATATATGATTGCTATAGTGGGTCGAAAGAAATAGTCGTTATCGGAAGTGATGAATTTCCCGAGTTCATCTATAAATGTTCCAAATCCAAGACCGCCTAATATTGAAGAAAGAAATAAACCAGATTTACCAATAGAGAACAAAAGTATAAATATTGCAGTTGTCATCAAAATTCCACCCCAGAGCATATGGGCTATATGAAGGTCTCCACCTCCAAGTTGTGGATAATCTGTAAGAGAAAGAAAAACTCGAATAGCCAAAATTGATAAGACAGAATTTACCAAGAAAAGCTCTGCAAGTATAGCAGAATCTATATTTCGCGCTAATGGAATTCTTGTTTTATATTTTTTCAAATTCATAATGAAGCGATATGATTATACATTATAGAACTAAACACAAAAAAAAAGAGGCTGAGCCTCTTTTTCATTAGTTCCAAAAATTATTTTTTTCCCTTAATCATAATTCTGCTCGCTTTGCTTTCTTCTGCCTTTGGCATAGTAATGTGTAACACACCTTTCTTTACTTCCGCGTCTGCCATATCAGCCTTTACCCTTACAGGGAGACTGACTGATCTACTAAAGGATTCTGTCCGTATACCTTTATAGTAGTATTTTTTGCCTTCATTTTTTTCTTCCTCTTCTTTAGAAGTACCTGAGATTGTAAGAACATTATCTTCAATACTTATGTCGAGATCATCTTCGTTGAATGCTGGTACTGCTAATTTAACTACTACGTTATCTGCATCCTCATACATCTCTAGGTTGGGTTGGTCACTTATCCAATTAGAGCTAGGAAACATTGAAAATGTATCTAAAAAATCGTCAGAAAAGATACCGGTAGGGTTGAATACTGTAAGTTTTCTATTTCTCATATTAAAAAATTTAATAAATTAAATAGTTAGCACTCGCGAGGATAGACTGCTAATACTATAAAATATTTAGGAAGATTTGTCAAGAAAAACACTCTATGTCTTGGCCGGAGAGGGTATCCGAGACTTGGCGGACCCCCCTAGGGGAAAATGAGAAATTCTAAGAATTGCTAGACGAAAATAAAAAATCCCTGCTTTCGCAGGGACTTCCATTTTTTAATCTCTAAATTTCTTAATCTTTCAATTTTTACACTTTATAACCCTTCTCCGTTAGATTTCGTTCTTTCGTAATATAATTTTGAGAATTCAAAGTATTTTTCATCACCCGCAACTTCTTTAACACAGTTAGCTGCTGCTGCTGCTTCGGAAGCTTTAGGTTCGTGGAAGCTCAAGGGAAAGTCTCTGTATACATAAATGACTTTTCCATTATCAATATAATTCTCTACGAGTTGATCAAAAGTGTCATTATGGAATTTTTGACAGAATGGACATTCATAATCACTAAACTCTACAATTGCAACTTTTGCTTTGTTTTTATCACCTAGTATTGGGTCATCATCGATGCTTACTTTTGCGGTTTTTTCTACATTTCCATCTAAAAATTTATCCAATTCAGCTTTGAATGATGAGTAAGGTTGTGCTCCTGAGATAACTACACCCTCTACTTGGCCATCACTGCCAAGAGTACCAACAATAAATCCAGGAGTTCCAGTCACTCCAGCAGCTTGTCCGTCTGACATATCGGCTTGAATTTCATCCTCGAAATCATTATTCGCCACACACTCAGCAAATTTTTCAGTATCAAC
>JAGQLL010000102.1 GCA_020429395.1 Candidatus Dojkabacteria bacterium
GAACTACGCTCCGATATAATTTTCAAACAACATTCTCATTATCCTACTAATTCTCAAGAATAATGAACTGCTTGCCCTCCGAAGCTTTAGCGAAGGAGGGAACCTTGTCCCTGACTTGATCAGGGATACGCTCCGATTTGTGGGACAAATATGTGTCTATTCTATAATTTATTTCAGAGTAATTTTACCACAACCTGAAACATAATTCGCAAGTATTTTAAGAATTCCTAAATATTGTAGAGGTAATGGTTTTATGCTAATTTATAAGTGAAAAATTAAATACTCTTGAGACGTTTATGAAGCTCACTTTAAACAAGCTTAGATTTCTGATATCACTAGGTTGGATATTCCTTATTGGGATTTTTTCTGTTGTGGGGACTGACCAGGTAGGAAGTGTGCTTTCTGCAACTTCCCCTTGGACCCAAACAGAATGGTCCGGAGGTCAAACGGATAACCTTGCGACAGGAACTGTTTTAACCTACAAACAAATAGAGAATTTAGTAACTACATCGGGGAATTTGACACTGGCGTTAAAGTCTCCTTGGATGAATGAGGATTGGGGTTACCGAAAAAAGCTTGTAATTGACAACACAACCGCAAATTTAGGCATTGCTTCTGAACAGCATCTGGATTTTCCAGTATTAGTAACTTTAAACACCGATAATTTCGATTATTCTAAAGCGAATGAAGATGGGAGCGACATAAGGTTTACTGATAGCGATGCATTAACCCTTCTAGATTATCAAATTGAGACTTGGGATATCTCTGGAGATTCTTTTATTTGGGTTAAGATTCCTCAAATTGATTTAGACTCAGATACTGACAATTTCTATTTATATTATGGAAATGACTCAGCTATAGATGCGCAGAATCCTAGCGGAGTTTGGAGCAATTCATTTGAAGGTGTTTGGTTGTTAAATGACCCAAATGATACAACTTTGGTTTTAGATAGTGCTGGTAATCCGACTTCAGAGAATGGTACAGCGCTTGCTGGAATAACTAATGCCTCGAAGATTAAATCTGGAATAGGTGGTGCGTTACAATTTGGATCTATAACCACAGATTATATCACTCTAGGTATGCCAGCAAATCTTGATTTCACCCCAAATGCACAGGAATTTACAATTGATGCATGGGTCAAGTTTCCAGTCAATGCATCAGGGACTTTTTTTAGCAAAGGATCGAACACAGCGGCTAATATACAGTATGAGATGTATATTGGAACCAATAGACTTTATAGTCGAGTTGGAGGTGTAGCAAGAGATTCCACAAAGATAATTGGAGATGGAGAATGGCATCATATAGTTCTTCGTAATTACAATTCATCTGGATTGAAAATTTTTCAATATGTAGATGGATTGCAGGGAGGTACGCCTATTGCATCTGGGGCAGGAGTAATAACTGATAGAGATGTGATAATAGGAGGAAGAAGAAGTTCTACTAATGCAAACATTACATCAAGTTTATCAGCAGGAGTAGAAATGGCAATGGTTAGGGCGTCTAGTGTTGCACGTACTCCAGCATGGATTGCTGCCACCTTCAAATCTGAAAGCAACAGTTTTTTAGAATTTGAGTCAGAAGAAATGAAATACGAGACAAACGGATCTGTTTTATCAAATATCTTAGATGCAGAAGTGTTGCAAGATTGGGGAGTATTAAATTATACAAACACTGGATCATCAAGCTTAGAAGTGAAGGTGAGAAGTGGAAATGAACCAGATTTATCTGACTCGGAACAGAGTTGGAGTGAGTGTTCTACAATTTCGTCTGGATCTACATTGGGAAG
>JAGQLL010000103.1 GCA_020429395.1 Candidatus Dojkabacteria bacterium
TCATAGAGTATTAAGTTAATACAAAATTATGAATACGACAAACCCTTATGGTAGTGCGCAGAGCACGAACAACCTAGACCCATCTCAAGATCCTGGGCCTTCACAAAATAGTAACAACCCTATCCCACAGGAACCTCCAATGGTTTCTAATCCTGGATTGACAAACCCAGTTTCAGATACTGCGGTTCCTACATACGTTACTGTGAATGATACCTCTACACCAGTACAAAACAACCCCACACAAAACCCACCTGTGGGAACACAACCTTTACAACAACCTACTCCTATTCAGAACCTAAACATGGCTCAGGTAGTAAATCCAATAGAAAATTCCAATCCACAGAACAACCTGCAGGCAACAAATGTTGTGAGAACCACAAACACTCCAGTAGCCAACCCAGATGTTAACAACCTACCTCCACTACCTACGTCAACTACGGTGGTTGATCCTAAAAAGGGATTACCTAAAATATTAAAAATACTGATTTTTGTAGTGCTTATTATTTTTGTCCTGACAACATTATCTGTTGTAGTATTTGGGATAAATTATCTAAAAGACAACCATGTACCCTTGGTATCCGGGTTTACAGAGACTATTTTACTCTCAGAAGGCGAACAGTTTAGCTCGAGAATGGAGTATTTATTTGATCTTGGCATGTACAAAGCACTTACTGCAGAAAATTCCCCATTTAAACCAGATTTTAATCCCGAAGAAATAAAACCTTTAGGTGCGGATAAAATTATCGAAGAGGTAGAAAACGCAGAACAGATTAATTACGAAACGTCATTCTCTATGAAATATAGTCTTGCTCAGCCTTTACAACCAGTTCTTGGCATCAAAGATCCTGGAGAAATTTCAGATGATAGTATCAGTAAAATATTGTCTTCAAGAGAGGGAAATATTAACTTTTCTTCTCAAGACTCGATTCAATTTAATAATCAAGATCGAGCTAGAAATATAACAAATATAGAGTTCGAAGTGCCTGGAGTAAATCTGAACACCGGCTTTGAGACTCGAATTATAGATAATTTAATTTTCTTCAATCTTGACCGCTTCCCTCGTAATGATTATGTAAAAGTTGAAGAGATTGAAGGTAGGTGGCTAATGTTTGATCCAGAAAGTTTGGTTGACGATCTCGGACTTGAGGAAGGCCAAGCTACTACAACTCCTACGAATCCTTTAAATGTCTTTAATACATTTTCCGGAATGGAGCAAGAAGAATTGAAAAAGGAAGATTACGACAAAATTGTCCAACTCATCAATAGTTCCGCCGTTCAAAACTCTATCACAAGTAGTTATGACGAAAAGGTTTCCGAAACAAACGCACGATGTTTTGTGATGGCGCTTACCCAAAATAATATCTACAACATTTACAAACAGGCAGGCAGATTGTTTGACAATAATTATGATGAGGACGATTATCAATTTGTATTAGATAGTGATTTTCCTTTTAGCAAATCAGATTTAACCTTATGTTTTGCCAAGCTAGAAAGTTATCCAGTAAAAATATCTTATGAATTTACACTTGATGATGATAATGGAAATCTAGAAGGTGTTTTCGAGTTCAAAATGACTGGAATGGAAATGATTACTCCAATCGAAAAACCTAATGATCCGACCACATTTACTTTAGAAGACTTTGAAGAACTTATTAATGAAGATATATACGCAACACCCGAACCAATGCTCTACGATGTTGATTACGATTTTGATGATCTAGATGATGATTCGACCGAAGGTTTCTATACCAAATCAAATGTGTGTGAGTATCTTAGCTTTTATTCGGTATGCGACTTATGTACCATTAATTCACCAGACTGTCAGCCCTGCCTAGACAAGTATAACGACTTAATCGAGAATGGCACTCCTATGACGATAGAAGAGAGGGATACCTGTCTTTAATTTAAAGACAAACAATTTACTTTTTATTGGAACCTCAGGACTTAATACCAAGTTTTAACCTTGGTTCTCTTTCTAGTTTTTCAAGCTTATCAACGAATTCATTGTTAGGATGCTTCTTTGAGGCCACCAACCCGATCATAGCTCCGTTGTCCATATAGAGCTTATTTGAACCAGGGAAGTGCGCTTTAAGCTTGAAATTGCCCGCAGTTTTACGGATTGAGGCTCTAACCTTTGCGCTGGAAGCTACCCCACCTCCAACAAGAATTAACGTAGGGTTGTATTTAATAATCGCTAATTCTAACTTGTCTTGTAAATGTGAGATTGCAGAATTTTCAAAACTTGCGCACATGTCGTATACGTCTTTTTTTGTTAAAACAGTCAATTCCTTTTTCAGCATATAATAAACCGCAGTTTTTAAACCTGAAAAACTGAAATCTAGACTATCTTTTTTGTTACGCATTGGAATAGGCAAAGTAAACCTAGTGGGATCTCCCCTTTTTGCAAATACCGTCACTATTGGTCCCGCTGGATAACCTAGGTCCAACATTCTTCCAACTTTGTCGAATGCTTCACCAATCGCGTCATCAAGTGTTTCTCCAACTACTAAGTAATCACCGATATTGTTGACCAATACAATTTCAGTATGTTTCCCAGAGATGATTAGTCCTAGTGCTGGAAAATCTCTTTCGCTTAGTATAAGTCCTTTTTGACCTAAACTATCTTTTGCCAGAGCAGATAAAAGATGCCCTTCCAAATGATTTACTGCAATCAAAGGTTTATTATTCTTAAGAGCAATTTCTTTTGCCTTTTCTATACCAACTTCAAGCGCAATAGCCAATCCGGGCCCATATGTGACTGCGACTGCATCGATATTGTCTAGGGTTATGCTTTTTTTATGATTCCGAGATGCGAGCATGAGGGATTTTTCGATAACCGCATCTATTCTTTCCTGATGTGCCCTGCGTGCAATATCAGGTACTACCCCACCCCATATTTTGTGCAGGTTCACTTGAGAAGATATTACATTCGAAAGAACACGATCACCATG
>JAGQLL010000104.1 GCA_020429395.1 Candidatus Dojkabacteria bacterium
GCGACGAGGCTGTTACTGTCACTGTTATCGAGGCAAACACAGGTGGTGTTATCGTAGACATTGGCGGAGGGTTAAGAGGCTTCGTACCTACATCACAGCTCGAGCACTCACGAATCTATCCATTAGGCGGATACTCCAACAAAAAAGACGCAGACAAAGAACTGCAAACTAAACTAGCAGAACTTATTGGCCAGGAATTGGATGTAAAAGTCATTGAAATAGACCGCGAAAAAAACAGAGTCATCTTCTCTGAGAAGAAAGTCACCAACGCAGGTGAACTTGACAAACGAGCAGAAACCCTTGTTCGTGTGAAAGTTGGTGATGCACTTGAAGGTGAAATTACCGGTATTGCACCATTCGGTCTTTTTGTAAATGCAGAAGGACTTGAAGGTTTGGTCCATTTGTCCGAAATATCATGGGATAAAGTTGTCAATCCAGCTGACTTCCATAATGTCGGAGACAAAGTCAAAGTCCAAATCATCGGAATAGAAGACGGTGGTAAAAGAGTCGCATACTCAATCAAGAGACTACTTGAGGATCCATGGGATCAAATAGTCAAAGACTACAAAGTTGGTCAGAGAGTAAGCGGAGAAATTACCAAGATTGTTGACTATGGTGCTTTTGTGAGAATAGGAGACGGTTTGAATGGATTAGTTCATATTTCTGAACTTTCAGACAAATTGGTCCGAAATCCTGAGAAGATTGTAGAGATGGGCAAAACTTACGAACTTGAGATCATCTCAATTTCAAAAGAAGAAAGACATCTAGGTTTGAGTTTGAAAAGAGCTCAATCAGAATCTTCTGAGAAAGTCTCAACCAAAAAGAAAACAAGCAAAAAAGACGATGACTCATCACTCGAACTTGAGAGATTAAATGAATTCTTAGGCGAAGAGTAATAAGTAGTTAGAACAAGCTAAATGAGGGGCTGTATACACAATGTGCACAGCTCCTCGTTTTTTTATTACAGATTGATTTGTTCAATATGTTAAGATTAAATAACCTTATTTTGAGACTATAATCTTTATGAAAAATCAGGAAACTGTTAATGACAACATCAAAAACCTCTCCAGATTGACTCGAAATCTTACAAAAGTATTGTTATCTTCATTTGAGCTTGCAAGGAGGAAAGGTGCAAAAGAAATTTCAGCAACAGAGATCTTTACTTCTATACTTACAAATACAAATTGTATTGCTAGCAGATTGTTGGTTAGGCTTGGGATGGATATCGAAGCTACGAAAGAATCTCTCGAGGAAAGCTATCCTTCAAATGAAATTATAAACTTCGCTCCAGAACTTGGTGAAAATGCGAGACATCTTTTAACTAGAAGTTTCCTGATTGCGAGTGAATTGGGCCATGTTTATGTAGGAACAGAACATATGCTCCTGGCAATTCTTCAGGAGGAGGAGTTAGAGTTTGTGAAAGAGCTTTCTGCAAATGGCTTAACATACGAGTTCGTGAAGGGTGCGATGTTAAATTTTGGAGTATATCAACCCGGAGTATTCGCTGATAGTGATGAGAAATTAGAAGATGAAGAAAAACAGGAAAACATATATTTCTTCGCAAGGGACATGAATAAACTAGCACAGGAGGGTAGGTATTTGAAAGTTTGGGGAAGAGATG
>JAGQLL010000105.1 GCA_020429395.1 Candidatus Dojkabacteria bacterium
AAGTTTGGCCTATTTATCAACTGAAAAATAGTGTTGATGAATTAAACGAAGAGATAAATCAGCATAATCTTGAGAATTGGTTGAAATCATATGCTTTGGTATCTACTGACAACCCCCCAGTGAGTGATGAAATGAACAAAAATGCATTACTCAACTCAATCATCAACTATAATAAATCTTTGGAGGATAACAATAAGAAATTATTTATCGAACTACCAGTGATTAATATTGTAAGTGTTGAAAAGTACGACCGAGAATTAGATCCTCCAATCGAATACAACAGTAGCAATCGGCTCCCATTAGGTGAAAGAATATTATTAGATGGTGGAGAAAAATATCTCCAAAATGAAACTCATGCTGAGTTTGATACAGAAATCCTAATTTTTGTAGATAGTATTGAAGAAGTTAAAACACCGAAGAAAATGCTCTATGGGGAATTGCCTAGAGAACAGTTTAGAGACCATTTACAAGAAGAACTTATCGCAATTCAAGCAACAAAAGACTCATCAACAGATTACTTTGACGATTCTGTGAGAAATTCAGAAACATTAAAGAAGCTTAAATATCAAGATATTAATATTGACTTTGTACAAGATGAAAAAATTATCTCGGGTGAGATAAGCCTACTTGATACAAGTTGTTCAAGTAACTATAGTCTTAAATATGGTTATCAAATAGATACTGATAAATATACAATTTATGATCTGACAGATCTCAAGTTGAAAGACTGTCGAATTGTTCAATCGTTTTCTCCACCAGTTGAAACGAAGATGCTGACTTGCTCAGATTGTAAATACGCTCCAGTTGATAAGACGTATTTTCTTCCAAGCACCTACTCTCCAAGTTTAGTACCAACAAATTTACCTGGTGGTGGATATTTAACAAGCGAAACTCTAGCGGCATTAAACCAGATTGCGAGTGAATTGAAAAAACAAGGTGTGAATATTTATGTTACTTCAGCTTTTAGATCCTACCAACAACAACAGGATGCATTTAATTATTGGGTAAATAGAGAACTTGCAACAGGTTTGGATCTACAATCTGCACGCGCGAAAGCTAATATTTACTCTGCATTCCCTGGTCATTCTGAACATCAACTTGGAACCACACTTGATATTCGTTGTGAAGATTGCAGTGCTTTTTCAAAAGATGTTGCAAGTAATCCCGTTTATCAATTCTTACAAAAACACGCTCATGAGTACGGATTTATAATCTCGTACCCTGCAGGTAAACAACATTTGACAGGATATACATATGAACCATGGCATATCAGATACATCGGGGTGGGTTTGGCGACGGAACTTAATAACAGAAATTATCAAAGCACCTCCAACAGCGAATATTTGACCAAGTTTCTATTAGAAAAAGGCATGTATTAACCACATTTTGTTATAATCAAAGCTGAAATTCATAAATACTATGCAAGAAGTAAAAGAAAAAATTAAAATTCTTGAACAAAGGATTAGTGATATTAAAAAAAAGAAAAATCCTGATGTGCTTGAATCAAAATTAAAGAGTGTAAAAAACCAGTCCACGCAGGAGGGTTTGTGG
>JAGQLL010000106.1 GCA_020429395.1 Candidatus Dojkabacteria bacterium
TAGTTTCCTGATCTGGATTTTTGCCCGTGTATAGTATTTTGCTCTGTCGTTCGTATTCATAATTTATAACTTTTTCTAGAACAGAAATTGATCCGATATTTTTCACTTCTACTTTGTATTTCGGCAAACCTTTGTCGCCAGGCTTTTTCAAGGACATGTTGAGCTCAAATCTCATCTGACCTTTTTCCATATCTGCTGTACTAATATCCAAATACCTCACAATCTGTCGAAGTCTTTTTGCGAATGCAAGAACTTCTTTAATATCTTGGAAATCAGGTTCCGTTACAAGTTCTACAAGTGGTACCCCTGATTTATTAATATCAATAAGCGTTTCATTTTCATTATGAATTGATTTTGCTGTATCTTCTTCCATATGAATCCTTGTGATTCTGATTCTTTTTGCATCTTTGTCAGTGTCGATCTCGAGATATCCCTCGTAGCAGAACGGCAAATCATACTGTGAAATTTGATAACCCTTTGGTAAGTCTGGATAGAAGTAATGTTTTCTGTCGAATTTTGATTGTTTATTAATATTACAATTTAGGGCTAATCCTAATTTTAAACATTTCTCAATTGCTACTTTATTTGGGACAGGTAACGCACCTGGAAGTCCCAGACAAACAGGACAAGTATATGTGTTTGGCGCACTACCAAAATATTTGGCATTGCAACTACAGAACATTTTCGATTTTGTAGATGGCTGGATATGTACTTCCAGGCCTATCACAAGTTGATACATTTTAATTATTTAATAATTTTTCAAATAAATACGCCGTTGTTAGGACGGATTTTTCGTCAAACTGACTTCCAATAATCTGCGTTCCGATCGGCAAGCCATTTCTATCAAAGCCTGTAGGAATACTAATACATGGAAGGCCTGCCAAAGCACTGGGTTCAGTAAGGACATCTGCAAGTTCACCGAAAATTGGATTGTTCTTTGTGACTCCTAATTTTGGTGCAGTTGTCGGCATAGTTGGCGCCATTATCACATCAACTTCCTTAAATGCACTCTCGAAATCTCTGATTATCAGGGTCCTCACTTGCTGGGCTTTTTTGTAGTAAGCATCGTAATAACCTGATGATAGTGTATATGCGCCAGTCATACTCCTCTGAATTGCTTCATGTCCGAATCCTTCCCCTCTATTTAATGCGATTTGATCCAAAAGACTTTCTGCGTTTTCTTGTGAAAAATGACCATATCTAATACCATCAATCCTGGCTAAATTCGATGAAACTTCGCTCCTCTGAACAACAGTATAAACTGCAATCGAATATTTGGGATCCAGTAAATCAATCTCAACTATCTTTGCACCTTGTTTTTCAAGTAATTTAATACTTTCTAATACATTCTTAAGTACATCAGGATCAATACGATCATCAAAGTACTGTCTTGGCATACCGATTTTAAGATTTTTCTTATTTTCTTCAAGTTTGTTCGTCAAATCCTGTGGAGGCTCCTGAATAGAAGTTGCATCGTATTTATCTTGCCCAGATAAGAGCTTATGTAATATCGCAACATCTTCGACAGAATTTGTCATAACTCCAGGTCGATCAAGAGATGAACCCATCGCAATGACACCATATCTACTAATCCTACCAAAAGTTGGAGCAAAACCAACTAAACCACACCAAGCAGCAGGGCCTCGAACAGAACCTGCTGTCTCTGAGCCGATTGAATAAACACTCATATTTAAGGCTACAGCGGTCGCAGAACCGCCACTGGAACCACCTGCGACTCTTGACGTATCGAATGGATTTAAGGTCGTAAAAAAATCGGATGTCTCAGTACTTGAACCATGTGCAAACGCATCCATATTAGTCTTTCCAA
>JAGQLL010000107.1:0-1640 GCA_020429395.1 Candidatus Dojkabacteria bacterium
TGCTCTTTGAATTATTAAAAATATCAGAAGGTGATCAATTCTTTGAGACTATAGTTTGGTTAAAATATGAAATGGTACATTTGAGGAAGATTTTTCGAGAAATGTCGAGCCTATTAAAGTTAGAAAGAGAAAGATACAAAGAAAAGCTAAATTCAATAAATTATCCAAACAAAAAAATTGAAGAAAAGATCAGAAAGTTTTATGACGAAGTACCATCCAAAATTGAAATTTTTGAACTTGAGTTGTTACTCGACGAGTTATATCTGCAAATTCAGGAACTTTTCGTAGGGAGAAGCAAAGTTAAGAAAGAATATATAGAAACTTTGAGAAGCACCTACGAAGACTCTTCAAAGATTAGAAGAGAATATTTGGAAAATGATAATACTGAAAGTCAGAATACTTTAGAAGAAATGAATAAGGGAATCGCAATAAAAGAGACAAACTTCATTTCTCAAGCATTGATTCAGATGGATCCTACACTTATTGCATTATCTTATCTGATTAAATTGAAATACTTCTTTTACGATTTGAATCTATTAATTTCAGGAGTTAGCAATAAAGAAAATAATTTATTGATAGATTACAGTTTTAAATAAATGACGTCTGGCAGCTTATACATAATTGGTGATAAATATATTGTTGATACATACAGCATTTTGGGTTGTAAAGGATTGGTTTACGAAGAATCAAAGCTTAATTCAATTGTTGAATTTATAGATAATAATTACGAAAAAATCGGCGGGATTTTATTAACCGATGAAGTTTACGACGAAGATTCGAAATTAATAAAAAGAATCGATAATTTAGAAATCCCATGGATTGTTTTACCTTCAATAAAAGAAGGAGGCAATAAAGGTTATCAAGAGTTGGAAAGACTCGCTGAAAAAGCAATCGGAATGAAAATAAAAATTTGATTAGTAATTTAACTTAACAAAACAGAAAATGACAGGAAAAATTGTAAAAATCTCAGGACCACTAGTAGTAGCAGAAAATATCCCATCTGCAAGGCTTTACGATGTGGTTAAAGTTGGACATGAGAAATTGACTGGTGAAATTATCGAAATTCGAGATAATCGGGCATGGATCCAAGTATACGAAGAGACTAGTGGTGTTAGAGTCGGAGAAAATGTTGAAACCACCGGTGAGCCATTAAGTGTGGAACTTGGACCAGGATTATTAAAAAGTATTTATGATGGGATTCAGAGGCCACTTGAGGAAATTGCAAAATTAGGTGGTATCTTCATTACTCGGGGAATTAATGTGCCCGCATTGAATCGTGAAAAGAAATGGGATTTTATTGCTAAAGTTAAAAAAGGTGACAAAGTTGAACAAGGTGATGTTCTAGGTGAAGTAAAAGAAACAAATCTGATAAATCACAAAATTATGGTACCTCCAAATGTAAAAGGTGAAGTAATTGAAATAAAATCCGGCGAATATACAGTAGAAGAAATTATCGCGGTTATAGAAGGGAATGACAAAAAGACTGAAGTGAAGATGTATCAGAAATGGCCAATTAGGAAACCGAGACCATACAAACAAAAGTTTGTACCTACTAAACCACTTATCACAGGACAACGTGTTTTTGACACTTTCTTTCCACTCACAAAAGGTGGGGTCGCAGCAATTCCTGGTCCATTCGG
>JAGQLL010000107.1:1715-1936 GCA_020429395.1 Candidatus Dojkabacteria bacterium
GGTTGTGGTGAAAGAGGAAACGAAATGACTGATGTATTAAAAGAATTTCCAGAATTGAAAGATCCAAATAGTGGGGATCCATTGATGGAAAGAACAATTTTGATAGCAAATACTTCAAATATGCCTATTGCTGCTAGAGAAGCTTCGATTTATACAGGTATAACAATTGCAGAGTATTTCAGAGATATGGGTCTAGATGTTGCACTTATGGCTGATTCTAC
>JAGQLL010000108.1 GCA_020429395.1 Candidatus Dojkabacteria bacterium
CCGAAACAAAGACGAGGTCACCTACCTCGACTGCCCCGGACAATGGAGCGTTGGTGGATTCTGAAGTACGATAATATTTTTTCATAATTATTTATTAAACAATATTAAATTCAATCTCATCATCTAGAGAACTAGGTGAGGAAGCCAAAACCAGTAATACACCAGTTTTATCTTTTGAGACGACTTTATGCGAAATCTTTGTTTTTATATAAATTGCTTTCAAATCTTCATCAGATATTGTAATGACCTCTTTTTTATGTGTATCAATATCTTCTAAATGAAACTCGTACTTACCGGCCAATGGAATCAGAATTTCCTTTTTGATATTGTGATAGTGATTACCAGATACATTATCTTGTTCTAGGAACTTTGATAAATAAGCATACTTAACCTCAAAGACGAAAGGGAATCTGTAATCATATATTGGCACAAATAATCTCCCCTTTTTAGAATCACGAAAATTAAGGGTGAAGACTTCAGCAAGTTCTGTTTTTTCTGTCTTAAGGGGTTTGGATAAGTAATCTAGAGAGTTTTGCATTTATTTTTAAATTAAATTAATTCATTTATATATTTTATCCAACGCAAAAAAATTACATTTACATGGTTGTTAAAGATTTGCCTGACCCTTAAATAATACCATCAATGATCATATCTATCACCTTTATAATCCCCTGTTCGTCAACAGAATCCGTCACGAAATCAGCGATAGACTTTAGTTCATCAACTGCGTTGCCCATGGCAATTTTATAACCAGCATGTTCAAAAAGGGAGATATCATTCATATTATCTCCAATTGCAACAATTTCGTACTTGTCCAAATTCATGTAATCAATGAGAAATTCGATAGCCGTTGCTTTGGAAACCTCAATAGAGTTTACATCGATAGCATAAATATTGTCTTTCAGAGAGTTAACTTTTACTGAAATTTGCTCATTGAAATTACTAATTAGATAGTTTTTAATTTTGTCTGCTTTAGTTAACGAATCCGCTTTAATAAGTATCTTTGGGATATCACTTGCTTCAAGTAACTTAATATCCTTATAGTTTTCATTGGGTGCATGAATTCCGGGTTTTGCTTCTACACTATATGTATAGTCTGCTTTCTCTACGTAAAATTCATACTCCTCTTTAATAAGATCTTGAATAATTTTACTGGAAACTTGAGGTTTAATATATTTGCCGTAAATTACCTTTTTACTTTCCGGTAGTACAATCTCTGCACCATTTCTAATAATTATAGGACTTAATATTTTCATCTTGGCAACTGCATCTGCGAGATCACCTAGAAAACCTCTCCCTGAGGCAATTGTGAATATGAAACCGTATTTTTGGAAATCAACTACCTTCGCTACCACAGATGGACTT
The DNA here is from genome assembly GCA_020429395.1 of Candidatus Dojkabacteria bacterium. Taxonomy (GTDB): domain Bacteria; phylum Patescibacteriota; class Dojkabacteria; order B142; family OLB20; genus JAJTYI01. The sequence continues at coordinate 1,366 of JAGQLL010000108.1, forward strand.
AATACCAGGTTGTGGTCAACGATTGTCCCATCAAAATCGGAAATGATTGCTCGGTACATAGTATATTTCTAATTAATTAGTCTCTAAGACCTCATCAACACTGACTAACGATCCACAATAACTTCCTTTCAATTGCTTCAAACACTCTTTTATCTTATCTTCTTCCGACAAGTCTTCTCTACTTAGAATGTTTGCAGTTATTCTTACTGAGAAAGGTACAAGAATTAGACCATGTTCTTGAATAAACGATAGAACTTCTTGTCCATCTAGACTGGAAGCAAGCATGTTTCTATTTTTATAAAAATTTATCATTTCCAGAGCCTGAAGATCATTAAGTGGTTTTAAACCCATCTCAACATATGGAATTTCTATGTTTAGTTCATTCTGTAGGGGAAGTAAGAAATTTTCTATTTTGTATTGATTAGACTGAATTCCTCCAATAGTAATTACGATTTTGATGTCAGGATAATTTTGCATAAATTCAATTAAAATTGACTGGTGTTCGAGATCATACTCGTCTATCAGGATAGCTGAGGGTTGAGAAACACCACTTGATTCAACTTCAACTTGGAAATTGTAGTAATCATGAATCGTCTTTAAATCTATGTATACAGTGTCCGGTATACCTGCTAGAGTATCTCCTCTAGGAAAAGGCAATTCGTTACTACCTGAAAGTACAGCTTCTGTTTTATAAGACCTTGAGGGACCGATAAGGAAGACAACCCTGTTCCCGTCTAAGAACGAAAGTAATTGTTTTTTTTCATCATCTCGGTATATTTTTATTCCATTTTCTGGATTATCTACCTCTTCTGTTTCCTGAAATAGATCTAAATCAGGACTATATATTTTACTTACAAAAACACCGTCCACCAAAACACCAGAATTATGTAGTGTTCTGAGTTCCTCAACAGTATAGACACGAAATCTTGAACTTGGAGTGGGAACTATTTCTTGTTCAGTCATGAGTATACTTCTAAAAATTTTTATTTGTCATCCTTTAGCCCGAAGAAAGTCCTAACATTAATTCCAGAAATATGTCTCTAATTCTTTAGTATGTGGAGCCATGCCTTCGTTGAAACTA
>JAGQLL010000109.1 GCA_020429395.1 Candidatus Dojkabacteria bacterium
CCCAGGTAAAAGGTATGTACAACGGAGACAAAGCCAGAAAAGAAGTCCTTGTTGATTATGGATTCAGACTCAGGGCAGCGATGGATAATCGACCGTTAAAAATTGAAGAGTTCTATGAACGGATTAATCAAGTAGTATACGTTTCAGCCACACCTCGAGAATTCGAATTAGATTTAAGTAAAAAGTCTTCACGAAATACAAATTCATCAAAACTTCCGAAAAACTATTCTGGTTATGTGGAACAACTTATCAGACCAACAGGATTGTTGGATCCAGTTATTGAACTATATCCCGATTTAAGTTCCAATATTGATAAACTAAAATCCGCTATTAAAAAGCGGAAATATTTAGATATGGAGATATTGAATGACAATTTTGTTGCTCGAAATCAGATTGACGATTTATTGATTCGAATACAAGACACAATCAAGAAAGGACAGAGAGTACTTGTCACCACGCTCACAAAACGGATGGCCGAGGATTTGACCACTTATCTAAAAGATGTAAACATCTCAGTTTCCTATATACACTCTGATGTTGATTCTCTAGACAGGGTTGAAATTCTTAAAAATCTACGTCTTGGTAAATTTGATGTTTTAGTAGGAGTAAATCTACTACGAGAAGGCTTAGATTTGCCTGAAGTATCATTAGTAGCCATTCTAGATGCAGATAAAGAAGGCTTTTTGAGAACTGGTCCAAGTTTGATACAAATAATCGGAAGAGCAGCAAGACACCAAGAAGGAAATGTCATAATGTATAGCGATAAAGTAACTGATAGTATGCACTATGCAATTTCAGAGACACGAAGGAGAAGGGAGATTCAAAACAAGTATAATATTGATCATGGAATAACCCCAAGGAGCATCCAAAAAGAAATTCGTACGCAATTGGTTGGAAAGGACAAAAAAGAAGATATTAGCACCAAAGTACAAGATCAAAATTTCTATAAACGTGCTGAGACTTTCACAATACTTGATAAAAAACAGAGAACCGATTTACTCGAAGAAATTCATACACAAATGCTAGTCTATGCAGATATGATGGAATTCGAACTAGCAACCGAAATGAGAGATTTGTATGAAAAACTTACAGGGAAAAAACTGAAATCCTAAACCTCTTCTGGAGTATCACTCATATGATTTTCTACCATAGTGTTTATTTCACTACCAAGTAAGATTCTCATTACCGCTATTAGAGGAACAATGAATATTGCTCCCATAATTCCAAATAATATGTAAGCTGCAATCACGCTTACAATCGTAACGATAGGGTCGACGCCTACAACTTTGGCCATAACTTGTGGGAACACAAATGAAGACTCTAATTGTTGTATTATATAGAAAAGTACGATGATGAAAATTACTGTTCCGATTGATGAGCCAGAGCCTATGGCTATGATTATTGCGATTACTGCAGTTGCTATAGGTCCTAGTGTCGGAATAGCTTCTAGAATAGCCGCAATGAATGCTATAGGTAAAGCGTATTCATGCATCTGATAACTATCGAAGAATATAGAAGGAGTAACCAAACCTACCCAAGTCAATACACCAATAAAACCCATCATAAATAGTTGAGCACGAACCCATTCTCCAAGTTTCCGCTCAACAAGAACTAGTTTTTTATTGTAGTTTTTCTTTGTTTTATCAGAAATTGGTAAGAAGTTAATCATACTAGAGTATATTTCTTTTTTTCTAACCAACATGTAAATCGATAACATGGTGATCGTAACTACGCCACCTAATGTAGTAATTGCTGAATTGAGAATGGTATAAGCACTTGATATTCCCGAAGAAAAAATTCCACCTGCACTTGTGAGTTCTTCTAAAAATTGCGCTTTGAATTCCTGCAAATCTATCAGATCCTTCAACCAAGGAAATATCAAGAATATTTCTGCGAGGATATTTGTGAGTAGTTGTGGCATCAACATTACTAAGTTTTTAAATTGTTCAACTGTTTCACTAAAAACAGTGACTGTCATCAAACTTAATATCAAAAATAGTGTTAGAAATATGAAAACAGTAGAAGCAATTCTAGGAATCTTTTTTGTTTGGAAGTAGTCTACATATGGACGTAATGCTGAGTTAATGATAAGTGCGAAAAATAGAAAAATAAAAACCAGTCTAAGTTCCCATAGCGCCGTAATACCCAGAATAAAAGCCAATATCAAAATCAAAGACTTTAGTGTTATTTCGATTTTAACGCTTTCTTTTTTCATAGATCGTTATTAAATACTTTTGTCTTTGCGAGATGTATCTCTCGTTTCAGATCGTAATATAAATATAAAGTTAGTGAAATTGTTAACATCAAAATTAATACATAAATCCATA
>JAGQLL010000002.1 GCA_020429395.1 Candidatus Dojkabacteria bacterium
ACTGATAAACTTACATTACTAAGGGCACTTGAGAACCGCACGAAAATGCCCCAATAACCCCATTTAGGCGATTTTTATTATCTACTGCTTTTCCCTTGTACAATAATGGTTGATATGTTAATTAAATTTTACAAAACATTAAGAATTGTTTCACGAAATATATGTAACATTTGTGTACAAATAAAGATTAATTTGGGAAAATAGTTTGTTTAATTGGTTTGATAAATGGTTAAATTACATATATGGAAATCGCAGAAATAAGAAAAAATTTGCCTGAATATGTTTTAAATACTTCTGATGTATTAGTTAACCATGGTTATAAAGCATTTCTTGTTGGAGGAGCAGTAAAGGATATGCTTCTTGGCGTTGAACCCAAAGACTACGATATAGCAACAGACGCTCTCCCAGAGCAAATATCGGAAATATTTCCACATTCCGTTTCAACAAATGCAAAGTTTGGAACAATACTAGTCATAAATAGTGATAGAAAAGGTGAACGTTATGATGTAGAAGTGACTACTTTTAGAAGTGAAGAAGACTATTTTGGAGGAAGATGGCCGTCCAAAGTTGAATTCGCAGACGATATTACAACAGATTTATCCAGACGTGATTTTACAATCAATGCGATGGCGATTGATCTGGATAATCTAAATGAACAAGGTAGTACTCATCATGAAATTATTGTAGATCCATTTGGTGGCCAAACCGACCTAGAAAACAAAATTATTAAAGCAGTAGGTGATCCTATGGAACGGTTCGGAGAAGATGGTTTAAGAGCATACAGAGCCTGTAGATTGGCTGCAATTCTAGGTTTCACTATAGAGGAGAAAACATTCGCAGCAATCAAAGCAAGTCTCAATATTTCAAAGATGGTGTCTATGGAAAGAGTCAGAGATGAGCTTTTGAAGCTACTTAAATATGCACCACAGCCTTCTATAGGTATTGAATTGCTTAGAGAAAGCGGGTTATTAGAACTTTTCCTACCAGAATTGCTAGAGTGTATAAATGTTGAACAACCTGAATGGCATACAGATGATGTATATACACATAGTCTAAAGACTCTTGATTTAGCTGAAGATTCGATTAAATTAGCAGCATTGTTACATGACATCGGAAAGGCTAGAACAAGATCCGAAGATGAAACTGGGGTTCATTTTTACAGTCATGATACTGTTGGTGCAGAAATGGTAAAAGTTATCATGGAGAGATTAAAATTCTCAAATTCTGAAATTAAAAAGGTTTCAACTCTTGTGAGGTGGCATATGTTTTATTATCCCTCTGCAGAGTGGAGAAAAGAGAATCCTCTTGAGATTATTACCGATCAAAAATCAGATTCATCAGGAGGGTGGAGTGATTCCGCAATACGCAGATTTATTGCAAATGTTGGAGAAGAATACATAGATAATCTGTTTAAACTAAGAATCGCCGATGCTAATGCCAATCCAAAATCAGAATTTGATCCCATTGAGATACAAGCATTACAAGACAGGATTTCTGAAGTTCGCTCGAAAGATATGGCTCTAAAAATTACAGACCTGAACATCACAGGTGAAGACTTATTTGAAGCGGGAATTGAAAAAGGTCCTAAGATGGGAGAAGTATTGAAATTTCTACTGGAGAAAGTGATAGAAGATCCAATTTTAAATGATAAAGAACAGTTACTTTCATTGTCAAAGGATTATTTGAGTAATAAGGCTTAAATTTCCACTAAAAGTTGTTGTTTAATTTTTTAAGAATTAACTATGTTTAAAATTACATTTTTAGGTGCCACAGAAACTGTCACTGGGTCTTGTTATCTGGTTCAGTATGGGAATTCTAAATTCCTAATTGACTGTGGACTTTTCCAGGGGGAGGATGTTTATAAACGGAATTTTGATGAGTTTGATTTTAATGCAAGTGAAATCGATTTTGTAGTTTTAACACATGCCCATATGGATCATTCTGGTTTGTTACCAAAATTATTCCGTAAGGGTTTTACTGGTAAAATTTATACAACACCACCAACTACACAATTGGCTGAAATCCTACTTTTAGATGCAGCAAAAATCCAGGAATCCAACTACTCCAGGGATAATCAAAATGGAAACACAGATATCATTTACACAACATTTGATTCTCTAAATGCAATTGCGGGCTTAGTAAGTGTTGATTTTGATGAGGAGGTAAATATCTCAGAAGATATAAAGTTCACATTTAGAAAAGCAGGGCATATTTTGGGAGCTTCTAGTGTATTTATAAACCTTGGTGAGAAAAAGATTGTTTTCTCAGGAGATTTGGGAAGGGTGGATGAAGCCATAATTGAAAGTTTTATTAACTTGCAGGAAAATAAATACAATGCTGATTACGTAGTGATGGAATCTCTTTATGGAGGGGTTGTACATCAGACTAGACCAGACGCCACAAACGAGTTAATTAATTTGATAAATGAAACAATAAAACGTGGCGGTAATGTTGTTATCCCTAGTTTTGCGGTCCATAAAACTCAAGAGATTTTGGAAATCCTTAAAGAGGCATTTGCGAAAAATCTGATTGACCAGGAAGTGCAAGTTGTACTTGATAGTCCACTTGCGATAAAAGCTACAAGCATATATTCAAATAATACGACTTTCTTTGATCCTGTAAAATACAATCTGACAGACCCACAAATTGTCCGAAATATTTTCAATTTCCCAAATTTAAAAGTAACTAGGACTCATAAACAATCACTCAAGTCATCCAATAAAATTAAGTCAATTTTTATTGCAGGTAGTGGTATGGCAGAAGGAGGAAGGGTTATTAGACATTTAATTAACAATTTGCCTCACAAAAATAACATGGTTATATTTGTAGGATACCAAGCAGAAGGAACAAAAGGTCGAGAAATACTAGAAGGTCAGAAAGAAATTGAATTAGATAGAAAAAGGGTGAAAATAAATGCCGATATCAAACGTATAGAAGGGTTTTCATCTCACGGAGATCATAATGATTTACTTGAATGGTTGAAAAACTTTGACCAAACAGGTCTGAAAAAAGTGTTTTTAACTCATGCTGATCCAGATAGAAGTGAAGCATTCAAAACTGCATTAGACGAAAAAGGCATTACCTCCTATATACCAAAATGGAAAGAGGTAGTAGAATTAGATTAATTATCTGAAAAATATGAACTTATCACTTGGCATTGTTGGTTTACCCAATGTAGGAAAATCCACACTATTTAATGCATTAACAAATCAAAAAGTTCCAGCGGAAAATTATCCGTTTTGCACAATTGACCCCAATGTTGGTGTAGTTGCCGTATCCGACTCAAGGTTTGATAACTTAGTAAATGTTGCAAATCCTGCAAAGATATCCCCGGCAATTATAGAATTCGTTGATATTGCTGGAATTGTAAAAGGAGCTCACGAAGGAGAAGGACTAGGTAACGCTTTCTTAGCAAACATACGCAATGTAAATGCTGTGATTATGGTTATTCGAGTTTTTGCTGACAAAAAAGTCACTCATGTCCATGATGATATTAATCCTAAATTCGACAAAGAAGTTATCGAATCCGAACTTATTCTGAAAGACCTGGATACAGTTGATGCGCGTCTTGCAAAAATGGAGAAAGAAGCAAGATCAGACAATTCAAAGACAAAATATCTAGAAGAACTCAAAAAAATCAAAGGCGTTCTTGAAAAAGGACAATTGGCAAACACTCTCAAAGCTGATGAGAAGAATAAAGATATTCTAGCAATGAGAAGAGAGTTATGCTTATTAACGGATAAACCCTTTATTTATCTTGTGAATGGTGATTGGATTAATATCGATGTTTCGTTAGCAACTAAACTGCGTAAAGAGCTCGATATTGATGAAGAACATCCTTTACTACCTATAAATATTTCTCTCGAGTACGAACTGACTACCATGGGTGTAGAGGAGAGAGAGGAACTCATGAAAGATATGGGGATGAATTTTAGAGGTCTGGAAGAGCTTACACGAATTGGTTATAGACTTTTAGATTTAATTTCATTCTTTACGGTTGGACCAGAGGAGGTTAAGGCATGGACAATCAGAAGAGGATCCTCAGCGCCTCAAGCTGGAGGAGCAATTCATACCGACTTTGAAAAGAAATTTATAAGTGCCGAAGTTGCTAAAGTAGATGATTACCTTAACAATCCTAACTGGCATCTTCTCAAAGAAGAAGGAAAGGTCAAGCTAGAGGGTAGGGATTACATTGTTCAGGATGGAGATGTAATCATATTTAGACATGGTGCATAGTAAAAACGTGAAGGGTTATTCTATTTTTTGATAAATTATGCTAATATCATGTCTATCGCTAATAGCGAGTTTTAGTTGTATTGTTTTAATTGTTTAGTGAGAAATTATATGAAATACGAATTGATGCTTATTATGAAACCGATGCTAACTGAAGATATTCGAGCAAACGTTTTAAAGAAAATCGATGAATATGTTACAAAAGCTGGAGGTAAGATTACAAAAGAAGATATCTGGGGTAAACGCCACTTAGCATATGTTATCGAAGGTAACGAAGAAGGGTATTATGTAGTTTACAATTTGGAAATTGATAAATCCAAAATCACAGAAATTCAAAATAAACTCAAATTCATGAACGATATTTTAAGATTTCTTCTTGTTTTAGAAGATTAATTAACTTTTTTATTTATTAACGTATAAGAATGTCAACCTCTAGATCAGTAAATAAAGTAATACTAATCGGAAACCTTACAAGGAATCCTGTTTTAAGAACAATAGGCAACGGTTCCGTTGTTTGTAATTTTGGAATCGCAACAAACGCAACATGGAAAGATGGCGGTAGTAACGTACAAGAGAGAACGGAGTTTCATAACTTAGTAGCATGGAATAAATTAGCTGAAATTTGTGCTCAAATATTAGCAGTTGGAATGTTAATTTATGTTGAGGGTGAACTTAGAACCAGAACATGGGACGATGCAAATGGCGTTCGACATTACAAAACAGAAATCAAAATCAATGACATGAAGTTGCTCGATGATAAAGGTAAGAAAGGTGTAGGACTTGATGAAGCTAAACTCGCAGGTGAAGAAGATGGAGAAACTCCTATTGAGACTTTAGAAATTGAACCAGAAGAAAAACAATCAATAGAAGAAGTTAAAGAACCAAAAGAAGACCTTGCTAAGGTTGATGATGGTGAGGATTTATTTTAATAAGTAACAATGGCTAAAAAGAATAACAAAAAAAAGATAAAGAAACTCCCAAAACCTTCATGTCCTTTTGCAGGTGATAAAAGTAGAATCAATTATAAAGATGTCTACAAATTAAAGAAATTTATCACCACTAGAGGCAGGATTATTAATCCAGAAAGAACTGGAGTATCACCATCCTGTCAAAGGAAGTTGTCAAGGGAGATAAAGAGAGCAAGATTTATGGCTTTACTTCCATATAACGAGCTAACCTAAACTAAAACACATTCTGCCCAATGTTATTAGCATCAAACTATTTCTTGCTAGGGGACTTCTTTAGTAGAAGAATTTCTATAGGTGAAAGCGGTGCTAGATCAGTAACTCTCCATAGGGTAAATTCATTTCTTCATAATTGGTACACGAGGCAAATCCCCAAATCTTTCGATGATTATGAGATATCGGATCTGTCTTTAATTAATCCTGAAATTGTTTCGGAGAACTTATCAATTCTGTCTGACTATTATAAATCCACAATTGAATATTACGATTTCAATTTTAAATATGTAAATAAATATTCAAAGTCAGAAAATTCTTCAACAAAGGTCTCTTTAGAAAAGAATTTTATTAATTCAAAACACTCCAAAAAGTTAGGTAAAAAAGGTATAAAAAGTGATGTCTTACTTGATTCTTTCTCTGCATATCCTGTAATTCCCATAAATAAAGAAACAGAAAAAATTAATTACGAAATATTCCAGCAAGTTTACCCAAAAATTAAGTCAAACGCTGAGATAATAATTTTATCTGGAGAATTAGTATGGAGTGGTTGGTTAACAATGGACATTGTCCTGAACACCATAAACGATAATAAACTAGATAATAAGATTTTCATCATTGACAGTTGGGGTTTGATACAGCAACTGTTTTGCACAAATGATTCTAAAAATAGATTCATAATTCAAAGTTATGATGATCTTATTGATAGCTTTACGACATCGCTTTTCCTAACTAATAAAGTATTGAAAACATTAAATGATGTTTCAAAAATTAAAAGTAGTAACTATCCACTCTATGCAAACAGTGAGATGATTAAAACTTTTCCTTCTGGGGTTACTCATAAACCAGATTATACATTCCATTTAAGTAAAAAATATAAAGTACTACTGAATAAAACAGTTATTTCCATAGGTATTGATGAGATTACACCTCTTACCATTCCAAAAAGTATTCTAGAGAAAGCTGAGTTAATCTATAATTTCCCCGCAGGTAGTGTAATACAAAAATATGAAGGAGAAAATGTAACTATGATGGAAGACATAGGTTTAGTTCCCAGTTACGTTAATCAGTTATTAAGATTAAAATTACCTAAACAATTAACCCTCAAGGTAAAAGATGGACAATTTGTCAAAAAAGGAGATGTTATAGCTGAAAGGGCAGTATTGAAAAATATGTTGAGGGAAAAAGTGCTCTCTCCATATACTGGTTTCTTAAATTCTAGTTACTTTGATCAAGGAATTCTTTTAATTAAAGACTTAAATGATAAAAAGCAATTCCTTTCAGATTTTGAAGGAGAAATTTTGTCAATTGAAAAGTCGGAAACTGCACAAATAGCAAAGATAAGAGCCAACTCTTTTTCGATAGAAATTATATATAAAATTGGAAATGATGCACAGGGTAGACTTATGAGAATGAGCGACGTCCCTAGCTCTATTGAAGCAAAAATACTATTAGTAAAACCGGTTGAATTAAGTGAAATTAATTCGGAATTTATTATTAATAATAACGTAAAAGGAGTAATTGTTGATTCACCTGATTATACTACGATACGTAGATTTATCGCCAAAGTTCTAAAAAATACAAAAGTAACAACGATATGCGTATTGAATCCTTTCTCAATACAGGCTAAAAGTAACATAATTGATATTTTATATCTTTTTACAGGAAATTCGGTAATCATTTCGAATAACAGGTTACACTTATTAATAGATCAGCAACAAAGTAAACAAATACTTATGAGGCTGAAATCAAAGGATACACAAGGAAAAAATAGCCAACTAAAAAAAGGTGAACATGTCTTATTTTTTAACTATTCCCATCAAGATCCTTATGCTAGAATAGAAAATGTTTCTCCTCAAGAACTGGTTTTAAATACCGAAAGAGGGATAGTAGTTTCAAGTTTCACCAATATTATTAAATATACAAGTACATTCTATGATTCAAAAAATAAATAATAACGGGGCACCAAAGTATCTAGTAATATTTTTATTAATTGTATCGATTTTTGTGGCTGGCTTTTATGTTGGAAAGATCGATTTATTTAAGAATGTAGAACTAAATCCAGAAAAATATCAAATTACAGGTGATAAACTTACTGAAAGAAATAATGTTGATGTTGGACTATTATGGGAAGTTTGGTCAGAGATAGAACAGGAATACATTGATACTAAAAATATCGATGGACAGGATTTACTATATGGCGCAGTAGATGGATTAGTGAAAGGACTTGATGATCAGTATACAAACTTTCTAACACCAGAGGAGACAAAAGAATATCTAAGTGGAAATAAAAGAGAATTTGAAGGAATTGGAACCACTCTTGCACAAGAAGGTGAATTTGTAGTGATTGAGAGTCCTATAGATGGTTCACCTGCCCAACAAGCTGGTTTAAAACCTAAAGATGTCATACTACGTGTAAACGAAGAAGATATGCAGGGAAAGTCAGTTATTGAAGTTGCTAAAAACATTCGTGGAGAAGCCAATTCAAAAGTAATGATTACATACTATCGCGCTGATAATAACGAAACTAAAGATGTCGAAATTATTAGACAAAAAATTGATTTAAAAAATATCGAGGTAATAGACCTCGAGAATGGCATTAAAATACTAAAGATATATCAATTTACGGAAGCTGATGTAGAGACATTTAACAGAGAGTGGGACTCAAATATTAGCCAACTTATTCAAGACAATCCAAAAGGTTTAATTGTAGATTTAAGGAACAATCCAGGAGGTTTTGTGGATGCTGTTCGATATTCAGTCGGAGAGTTTTTACCTAAAGGTGCAGTAGTGTTCCAAGAAGAAGATAAATCAGGTAGAAAAACACAATATAAAGTAAACAGGGATGGCAAACTACTAGATATCCCAATGGTTATCATCGTAAATGAAGGAAGTGCCTCTTCTTCAGAAATCTTTGCAGGAGCTATGCAAGACAATGATAGGGCAGAAGTGGTTGGAACAAAGACAGTTGGAAAAGGAGTAGAACAAAAACTAATAAACCTATCAGATGGATCTATGTTACAGATTGTATTCCAGAAATGGTTAACATCAAACGGAAGACATATAAATGAAGAAGATCCTATAACACCAGACCATGCTGCGGATGATACAGAGGCACAAGATCAAAAAGCGATAGACTTATTACTTTCTAAGTAATTATTTGAAGAAAACGCTCGCGTCCGAATGTATCTTTTCGTAGATCGTATACGACAGACTCTCCAATTTCATCTTTGAAGACTTTGATAATATTGTTGACGTTAGTTGAATGTAGTTCAAATAGCGCCATGCCTCCTGTGTTTAAATTATTTTGCACCAGGTGAGCTAACCGTTTATAAAAATGTAAACCATCACTAGAATCAGTGAGCGCAATTTGTGGTTCATAGAATAATGACTTTTCAAGTTTTTTGTATTCGTCAAAAGGTATATACGGTGGATTCGAAACTATGAAGTCGAAAGTTTCGCTAGGGTATTCAGTTAGAGCATCTTGTCTGACGAACGAGATTTGTTTTTGTCTATGTTTTTGTAAATTCCTTTGTACATTCTCACTAGCTAACTTGAGTGCGTCAACAGAAATGTCTGTAGCAATTATTTGAACATTATTATTTTGCACATTATTCATAATTGAAATCGAAATACATCCTGAACCTGTTCCAATTTCTAATATTTTTGTAGGAACATTTTCTTTACGAGTATTTATTTTATTAATACACATTTCTACAAGTAATTCAGTTTCAGGTCTCGGAATCAAAACAGACTCATTAATAGAGTAGTTTTCTTTATAAAAATCTATGTTACCCATTATGTACGATATTGGGTAGTCCCTATTAAGCTTATCTATAAGGGTAGTTATAGTTTTGACTTGAGATTTAGTAAGTGTGTTATCCAGGTTAAGTATTAAGTCGTTCTTTGAGGTTTGTAAATCACTGCTAAGAAGAGATAATGCATAAGTATATGGTTCAAGATAATGCTTCGAAAGGCTTGTTGAGATTAACCCTAATGCATCTCGTATCGTTACTATCGATTTTTCATTAACGCGTCTCATTTAGGTAACGTTAATTGTGCATTCACATCAGTAACTATTTGATCAATATTACCACTTAGAATATTTGGTAAGCCATGCCAAGATTTACCTATTCTATGATCGGTAACTCTGTCTTGTGGAAAGTTATAGGTACGAATCTTGTCAGATCTGTCACCAGATTTGATTGAGGACTTTCGTATTTCAGAAATTGCTGAATTGGATTCTTGAAGCTTAAGATCGTATAGTTTTCCTCTTAATATTGATAAGGCTTTTTCTTTGTTTTTAAGCTGTGACTTGCTATCCTGGCATGTAACTGTTATTCCAGAGGGCTTGTGTGTGATTCTGATTGCTGAATCTGTGGTGTTAACACTTTGACCTCCTGGCCCACTTGATCTATAAGTATATACTTCTATATCAGCTTGATTGACTTCGATATCTTGTTCTTTTGCTTGAGGGTATACTACTACAGAGACGGCAGAGGTATGTATTCTACCTGATGTTTCTGTCTTTGGAATTCTTTGTACTCTATGAACTCCACTTTCAAACTTTAATTTTGAGTATGATCTCATTTCTAGAACTTCCACAATTACTTCCTTTATGCCACCTAATGCACTTTCGTTGGCAGACAGTATATTGGCTTGCCAGCCTAAAATTGAAAAATATCCCATATACATTCGAAGTAAATCTTGGGCAAATAGATTTGACTCTTCACCACCAGTTCCGGCCCTAATTTCTATGATTGCGGGATTTGGAATTTCTTTTGATTTGGAAATGATTGTCTCCAAGGACTTTAAATGGTTAGTTAGCAGAGAAGAGTTAGTAGTGATAATATTCTGATAAAACTCAGTTTCTTCGGTATCTTTGGTCGAGTTGAGCAAATCTTTTGCCTCTGTTAATTCTTGACGTAGTGAAGATATTTTTTTGGCAATATTGTACTGCTCTTTCAAATCTTCAAGTTGGGTATTTAGTTCTGTTGATTTTTTATGGTCAGAATAAATTTCGGGTGAGGAGAGTAATGAGAGAATATTTTCGTATTCGGAAATTATGGAATTAATTTTGCTATCCATTGAGGTTATTTAACCTTGGCAAGCATATCTTTAAGTGTCAGTGTGTTTTTTGTGTTTATTGAGGTAGTTCTTTGACGTCTTTGTGTTTGTTTTGATTTCTTGGAAGAAACTTTATCAATATTTGCTCCTTCTCGTCTTTTTTCGAATTTTTTAACAAGATTTTCTGTATCAACAATCCTGTGTTTACCGGTATAAAAAGGGTGACTGAGATTCGTAACTTCAGTAACAATCTCTTCTTTTGTCCCTGGTAACGTAAAAGTAGTCCCTGAAGAGAGATCAGTTACCTTTGCATTCATGTGTAATTTTGGATGTATTCCTTTTTTCATTACCTTTAAATAAACTTTTGAATTATAACAATAAATTATCTTCTGTACAACACACAGAACTAATGTTTCGATAAATAATAATTAAACTAGTCAAAAAGGGTCTAGATGATATAGTATAATTACTTAAATTTAAGACAAGTAAAACATGAAAATTAAAATTGAAAAAAAGAATTTACTAGTAAACACAGATAATAAACGTGTTCTATTTCACAAAGAAGGGAAAATAGATTTAGCCGATTACTCTTCAGTGATAAGTATCGGTGATCATGTTGAAGTAGGGAACAATGTTATGAGTGCTCCTGGTGAATACGAAATAGAAGACATTCTTTTTAGTATATTCGCTTTTGGTGAAAATCTTGATCATCCGGATATCATTTTTCTAGATAGTAATGAAAACATTAGGGTTTTATATTTGTTATCTCATGTCGACAACTTAGACAAATCAATTATTGAAAAATTGCCTGAAGTCAACATAGTGATTGCTGAAATTGAGGATTCTAAGTTGGACAAGAAGATGCAAATAGTATCAGATTTAGAACCTGACATCTTTGTGCCATTGGTTGATAAATCTAGATCGGAAGAAATAAAAAAGGCCTTAGGGGTATCAAATATAGAATCAGTTGCTACTTTGAATGTGGCACAAAAAGACATCGAAGGTGAATCATCAGAATTACTAGTGTATTTGTTAAATAACTAAAAGTTGGAAATTAAGTTACCTCCTCAAAATCTCGATGCAGAGAAATCTGTTTTGGGTGCTATCCTATTAGATTCAGAAGCTATATACAAAATTGCCGAAATAGTAACCTCTGAAGATTTCTACGATAAAACTAACGGATTGATATACAAATCTTGCATTGAGCTGTTTTCAAACCAAAAAGCAGTTGATGTTTTAACACTTTCAAGTGTACTTAAGAAAAAGAAGAAGCTTGCCGATGTGGGTGGAGTGAAATTCCTTTCGGATCTTGTGAGTAGTGTTCCTACATCTGCACACGTTGAAGAGTATGCACGATTAGTAAAAGAAACGTCTCTAAGAAGAAAAATTATTTCTTTATCTTCAAATTTGGAAAAAATGTCCTATGAAGAGGACAAAGAGCTTTCTGAACTTCTTGATCAAGCTGAAAAAGCACTTGTTCAAATTTCTGAAACGAGTAGCAAGAGCGATTTTGTTCATATAAGCACACTTCTTGAAGATGCATACGAAAGAGCAGAAGAATTAAATAAAAATCCTGGTGCAGTTAGAGGAGTGGCTACGGGATTCTCATATCTAGATAATTTGTTAGGAGGATTGCAAAAGTCGGATTTAATAATTCTTGCTGCGAGACCTTCTGTAGGAAAAACTGCATTTTCCCTTGATATCGCTAGGCATGCTGCTGTTGTTGACAAAAAGACTGTAGCTGTATTCTCATTGGAAATGTCTAGTGCACAATTGATGGATAGATTGTTATCAATGCAAGTAGGTGTAGGATTATGGGATCTGCGAACTGGAAGAATTAAAGACGAGTTCTTTCCAAAGATTTCCGATGCAATGGGTATGCTCTCAGAAACAAATCTTTATATTGATGATACCCCAGGAATAAGCATTATGGAATTGAGATCAAAAGCTAGAAAACTTAAATTAGAAAAAGGTTTGGATATGGTCGTTGTTGATTACTTACAACTAATTGTAGGGAACAATAGAGAGGGTCGAGTGCAAGAGGTGTCTGAAATATCAAGGTATCTCAAAGGGATTGCTAGAGAACTAAATGTGCCTGTGCTTGCTCTTTCACAGTTGAGTCGAGCAATCGAACAAAGATCAGACGGAAACCCTATGTTATCAGACCTTAGAGATTCAGGTTCTATTGAACAAGATGCTGATATTGTTTTGTTCTTAAGTCGAGTAGGAGGAGATGGAGAAAATAGCGACAACAGGACACTTAGTGTTGCAAAACACAGAAATGGACCAACAGGAGCTGTTGAGTTATTCTTTGTGAAAGAAATGGCGAGATTTAAAGAAATCGATAGATACCATCAACAATAAAAATATGTTAAATTTAATAATTATTAAATAAGCAAAATGAACAATCCACAAAATGCTAATATGCCAAAAGACCAGAATGTTTTATCTTTTATGATGCAATTAGTACAAGAAAAATACGGTGATGAAACTGAAATCGATTTCTTGAATCAAGAGGCTGATAGACTCTACGACATGTTTGGTAATAATCTTGTGGATTATTTTGAACCGATGCTCACAGAGGAACAGAAGTTACAATTTGACCAATTAGTGGCAACAAATCCAGAGCAGGAAAAGCTTCTTGAATTTCTTATCACAAACATTCCAAACCTCGAGCAACAAATACTTCAAGTATTGGTAAATTTCAGAAATGAATATTTAAATACCCCTCAATCTTAATCTAGCCAGTTAAATTATGGCAGGTGCCCAAGCTAGCATTAACAAAATTAAGGCAGAAACGCTTACCCTAGAGAGCCAAAAACAAGAGGCTGTCAAAGGTAGGAGCAAACTCAAAGAAGCAGTTTCTTCCATGAAAAACCAAAGAAATGAAATTCAATCCAATTTAAAAAGGATGTATGGAGGTTTGGATCAGATAAATGGTGCAATTAATAGCGTAAAAAGCCATCCTTTGGGACCGGATCATCCTCAGGTTTCAGAACAACTTGCCAAACTTCGTGCTCAAAAAGAACAAATTATTGGACAAATTTCATATTTAAAAAAAGGTTTGAACGAGATAGGCAATAGAATAAACGAATATTCTGGAAAACTAGAATCGGTTGGTCAGAATATTGAGATGATGGGTTCTGCAGTTGGTGCCAGAAAAGCTGCTCTTCAGAAGATTTCAGGGCAAATGGCTGCTCAGATCGGATTAAACTCAAACAGAGAGTTGGGAAGAAAAAAGGGATAGAGAACTATTATTTTCAGCCATTTCCCGCTATAATCGATGTACGTTTTCCACCATTAATAGTGTATTAACGTGTTTATTGCCAAGATGGCGGAATTGGTAGACGCGCCGGACTCAAAATCCGGTCCCTTCACGGGGGTGTGGGTTCGATTCCCTCTCTTGGCATGATTAATAATTAATAAGTAACAAATAGATATGGCATATCTTGCAAGCAACACATTAAGAGAGGGTTCATTGTTTATTTATGACGGACAGAAATACATTGTCCTTAAATATCAGCATATCAAGAAGGGTAGGGGTCAGGCAGTAATTAGAGTCAAAGTTCAGAATATTGTCACAAGATCAAATACAGAACTTACGTTTAGTAATGAAGAGAAACTAGAGGAGTTCACCGCAGAGAAGAAATCCGCACAGTTTCTATATAATGAAGCAGATAGTTACTACTTTATGGACAACGAGAATTTCGAACAGTATGAAATTAATAAAGAAATATTAGGCTCAAAAGCCGATTTTCTCTACGAAGGTTTGAAAGTGGTGGTTTTGTTTGTAGAGGATGAACCTCTAAGTATTGATCTTCCCAAATCTGTTGTCTTGGAGGTTATTGATACAGAGCCTGCTGTCGCTGGAAATACGGCAACTGGGGCTTCAAAAATCGCAAAAGTTGGAAATAATTTAAATGTCTTGGTGCCGTTGTTCATTAAGATTGGAGATAAAATCAAAATTAATACTGAGACCGGGAAGTACTCATCCCGAGAGTAATATTTTTTATATATAAAAGATGGTAAATTTCATTCTAGAACTTATTAGTTTTAACGAGGGGGTTGATTATTCCGTAGTTACTAAGATTGTTGTTTTGTATTTGATCTTATTATGGGTTTTTGTGTCTGTTTGGGTTTTTAATGATGCCAAAGCAAGATTTAACAACCTCGTAGTAGCAGGGATTCTGGCGTTACTCAATCTAATACTTTCGTTTCCTTTTTTATTGATCTATTTATTAATCAGACCAAGTCATAGAGACGAATGGGATGAAGCTTCTGATGGTGGAATTAATATCCCTGTCGCAAACTTTACAGGAAAAGACGGAGTTGTGATCTCTTTACAGTTGAAAATAGATTCAAGGAAAATTTTAGATGAGAAAGTTGATTACAATCTAGATGTAGTTCTTAATAAAGAAAATGAAGATCCCTCGACAGGAAAAATAGAAATTTCAACACAAGATAGCGATACGGTTAGTACCAATAATGTCAGTACAAATGATGACTTGAAAGTTACTCGAAAACTTTTAACAAAATTAAAAGAAAAATTTAGTAATATGATTACTAAACTCAAGGGAAAACTCAGTAGGAATCGCGATAGAGCTGATGATTCAGTAGGGGATGATGATGTACAAGATGAGGGTACAAGTATTAACGACGAATCAACCGATGCTGAAATAATATCCAATTCGAAAAAGAAGAAAAAGAATAAAAAAGGTAAAAAGAAAAAAAATAGATAATGAAAAAATCGAACTATTCTGTAAACGAGTTTGAGTTAAAAAATAACTTATCAATAACCCTCATAAATGGCTTCGAAGTTCAATCAGTAACTATTATGTTATTAGTTGGGGCTGGGTCTAGGCATGAGTCTGAGGACTTTTCAGGTTCTGCTCATTTTCTAGAGCATATGTTTTTCAAAGGGTCCTCAATGTATCCAAGTAGTAATAAGCTTGCTATGGCAATGGAAATGTTGGGTGGATTATCTAATGCATTTACATCATATGACTACACAGGTTATTACATAAAAGTACCCCTTAAAAATTTCGACAAAGCTATCGAACTGATTGCGGATATAATTTTGAATCCAATATTTAAGCTTGAAGAATTCGAAAAAGAAAAAGGTGTAATAGAGGAAGAAATTAGAATGTATGACGATCTTCCCTCCGAAAAGATTAAAGATGAATTTAATAAAACATTATTCTTAGATCATCCTCTAGGCAGAAATATCGCAGGCACGATTCAAACACTCGGGAATATCAAGATAGAAACAATCTCTGGTTTTAGGGACGAGAATTACTTTCCAAATAACATGCGATTGATTATTGCCGGAGATTTGACTGTGAAACACGCTTTGCAATCTGCAGAGAAATATTTTGTACAGCTAAAGGATAAAAAAACTAAAGAAAAACAGATATTTAAGTCCATCGAAAAGATTGGAGATTTATCTACAAAACATTTACATATCAAAAAGAAAACCGAGCAATCACATGTTGTAGTTGGAGGAATCTCTTATGAAAGAAATCATTTATTAGAGTATCCTATGAAAGTAGGAATGACGCTATTGTCCGATGGGTTTGGTAGTAGATTATTCCAGAGTCTGAGAGAAAAACTTGGTATTGCTTACTATATTGGTGGAGGCGTGGCAACATATGATGATCTTGGGAAATTTTATATACGAGCAGGAATCGCAAATAATTCAACTCAAAAAGGAGTTGATGAAATTCTGCAATCGTTTAAAGACTTGTCAGTGGGGACTTTTTCTCAAGAGGAATTAGATAGAGCAAAGAATTATCATATT
Organism: Candidatus Dojkabacteria bacterium; assembly: GCA_020429395.1. Classification (GTDB taxonomy): domain Bacteria; phylum Patescibacteriota; class Dojkabacteria; order B142; family OLB20; genus JAJTYI01. The sequence goes on from JAGQLL010000002.1 coordinate 16,276, forward strand.
TCCTCAATTCTCAATAATATTGAAACTGGGGAAGACAAGGCAGGATGGTTTGGAATAACTTCAATACTAAACAAAAAACATAAAACACCAGAACAACAAATAAAAGAGATTGAATTAATTACAAAGGAAGAGGTAAAACAAGCATGGGAAGGGGTAGTGCGTGATAGTAATATTCTAGTAGCAATTATATCGGAGAAAGATATAAAATATTAGTACGAAATAACGTAACTTAGTTAATATTTTTGATCGATGGATTTGTTTAGACACCCACATTCGCTAGGAGTATTACTTTTTGTAATGTCCTTTACATATTTCTCTTGGAGAACATTCATAGGGGAATATAAATATGAAAAATTATTTGATTTCACTCTGTTGTATATATTTTTTGGGTTACTGACAGAACGGGTGCTATTCATTGTGACTAACTGGATTGATTTGAGTAATTTAACTTGGTCTGTTGTAAACTTCACAAATACACTGCCGATAGCATTGTTTAATTTCGACAAGTTCTCAGGATTTTCTTTCGTTTACTTTTTTATTGGCGCGATTTTCGGAATAAGTCTCTATAATTGGATAAATAATATCCAAAGAGTCGGATATAATACACTAGACCGTATTACTAGACTTTCGATATTATGTTTTCTACCTTTGGTAATTTTAGGTATTGTATTTACTTTCTTCAACATTAGAAACGGTGGAACAGAAATTGAAATAGCATTATTTATACCTTACATAATTAGACTATTCGAATTCGTACTACTTTTAGCATTCTTTAATTTCTTTAATAATTTCTGGTTGACCAAGAGTGGTCTATTCACAAGTCTCTCAGTATTGGTAATCACTATTGGTGAAATAATTATTGATTACCTTAGTCCGTCTTATCTTCCTAACTTTTTGGGAATATTAAATTACCAACAGATAATTGGTATTCTTTCAATAATTCTTTCAATAAACTTATTACTCACTTCAATCGCTACCTTGCAGGAGCAAGAAATAAGAAGGAAGTTGAAGCCACAAAAGCCCACAATGAACAAGGGATTCGCAATATCTTTCGCTAATCGCAGAAGAGTCTCAAATCCCATCAATATAAAAATCAAAAACTTAACTACAAATAAGCGGAAGTTCCGCGACTCTATGAATTAACCATGAAGATAGCATTGTTTATTCTATTCCTGGTAGATCGGGGACTGAAATTCTATTTCATCAATTACGGAAGTCACTTTTTAAATCTGGGAGTTGCTTTTGGTGCAATAAGCACTAAACCTAAATTGGTAATCATAATTCAACTCTTTATCACTTGTTTACTTATTCTCTATTTTTATAGAAATAATCTTGGGGAAAGGGTGAGATATTTTTTACTCGCGATTATTCTAGGTTCTATATCCAACTTGATAGATAGATTTATGTATAATGGAGTAGTCGATTATATTGATCTATGGATATTCCCAAAGTTCAATCTGGCAGATATAATGGTTGTGCTAGGTGTTTTATTGCTAATTATTCTAGAATTAAATGAATATTTCAAAAACCTTAAAAGTCGAAGAATCCCAAGAGGGTAAGAGATTGGATTTATTCCTCGCATTCAAATTTAACGATTTAACTAGATCGATAGTAAAGAAACAAATAGAGTCAGGCAATGTCAGGGTAGAAAATGTGATTGAATATAGGCCTAACTATAAGGTCAGAAAAAACGACGAGATCAATTGTGACTTTGAAATTGAGGAAAAGGGAGGGAATGGAATCATACCGCAAGACATCCCTTTAAAAATAATATACGAAGACGAGAATTTAGTTGCTATAGATAAGCCTGTAGGTATGGTGGTACATCCTTCTACTTCAAACTGGGACTCCACTTTATTAAATGCTCTATTTTTCCGATATTCAGATTTATCAAAAGTTGGTGATTCAAAAAGATCAGGACTGATTCATAGACTTGATAAGGATACATCTGGAATAGTTTTGGTTGGAAAAACGAATGAGGGTCTGTGGTATTACTCTAAATTGTTTGCAGAGAGAAAGATAGAAAAAACCTATCTGGCAGTTGTAAAGGGGGACTTCTATGAAAAATTTGGACCTATTGAACAGATAGTTGATAACTATTTGGGACGAAATCAAATAAACAGAAAAAAATTTGCCAAAGTTTCACCTAGTAAAGGCAAGAAAGCCATCACTGCTATCACCTTTTTAAGAACATTAGAATATCAAGGACAACCATACAGTCTTTTAAAGGTACAGCCAAAAACCGGTCGAACTCATCAAATACGAGTACATCTTTCGGAGTTAGGGTTTCCAATTCTAGGTGATGTTGTCTATGGCAAGGGCAATGCATATCCACGACTTATGCTTCATGCTTGGAAATTGAAGTTGAAAATGTTAACAGGTGAACAAAAAGAATTAGAAGCTAAACCCGATGAATCATTTAACAATTTGTAAAGCTCACTATGCTTGGCAGGAAATTATTTAGTCTTCGAAATAGAGTTAAACGGAACAAGACTACAAAGAATAAAAAGAATATCTCATCCGGTTATGTAATCTCTGGAATATTTTTTACTATACTATTAGCTTTTATCGCGCTAGTTTCCCCGGTAATAACCGCTATGGTAAAGTTTGAACCAAAGACTAACTACCCAAACTTAGATGTTGAAAAATGGGATTACAACGAGAAATTTAAAGTACTCTTGGTTGGTCTGGATAAGAAAAGTGAGGAACACGTTTTTGTTGATGCAGTTGCTTTGTTAGTAGTGGATCCAAGCTATGATCAGGTCGGGATTATAAATATTAACCCAGATATTTTAGTTAATACTCCGTTAAATCAATCGCAAACACCACTTCGACGAGGCTTAATGGATCTCGATGAAGGAAATGTAGTGCAATTGGCTGAGGAATTACTGGCGACAAAAATTGACAGATATTTGTATGTTGATAGCATATATTTTGAAGAGATGTCGAAGTTTACCAAAACAATATATGTGGAAAATTTTAATGAGGTGGAAGATGTCGATGTCTATGCTGAAGATAGTTCGTCAAGATGGCAGAAGGGCAGGCATAGCGTGCAAAGTGCGCAAATTGTGAACTATATAAAAAGCGATAGTGATGGAGAAGACAAACAACTAGAGAGACAGTTAGAGTTGTATAAGAGGTATGTTCAAAGTATAGATCTTGTAAAAGTGGCATTGGGAACTCAAGAAGCTTTAAATATTCTTCAAGATAATATAAGTACGAATTTGTCGCGAAATGAGATTTATTACCTCTACTATTATTTAAGATCTATTCCACCTTCGTCATATAATTACGCTGTAACTAAAAGTGATATACTATCGGAAGTAGGACGTACTGGAGTTTATAATGTATTCAGAGTAAATGAGGCGCAACTCGATTATCAGACGAACTCAATATTAGAGAATAAGCAGACTGTTCTTGAGCAAACAACGATTGAAATCTTGAATGCGAGTGGACAATCCGGAAAAGCAAGACAATTTTCCAGATGGGTTGGAAATGCAGGTTTGGAAGTTATTCACGTGGGTAATGCCCCTTTTGCAAGTGAGGATACAGTAATATATGCACCAAACCCTAATGAATATCCAAATTCTTTTCAAAACTTGAAAGAAATTTTCGGACTAGATGCTAAAATTGTTGAAGAGGAGTATGATTATAGACATATTGGCAAGATAGTTGTCATTATTGGAGATTCATAAATATATTATTTTTTAAGTAATTTACATGTCGGGACACTCAAAATGGGCGAAGATTAAAAGGCAAAAAGGAGTTAATGATGTTAGAAGAGGCAATCTTTTTACTAAACTCGCTAAAAACATCACACTAGCAGCAAAAGAGGGTGGAGGAGATATCGGAATGAACTTTACACTTAGGTTGGCCGTTGATAAGGCAAAAGTTGCCAACATGCCTTCTGACAACATACAAAGAGCGATTGATAAGGGAACTGGAAAAGGCTCTGAGGGGATTACTTATCACAGGGTAACGTACGAAGCGCTTGGTCCGGGGGGAATTGCTGTTTTGGTAGATTGTCAGACTGATAACACCAATAGGACAGTTTCTGAAGTTAGAAACATGATTGAAACAAATGGTGGAAAGATGGCATCAACGGGAAGTATTTCGTGGCAATTTACCGAAAAGGGGTTGATCATTGTGGGTCTCACAAAAGTCCTGCCCAGTAAGCAATTTGGTAAGGATGAGGAGATAGTAAAGGTTGATGCAGATGAAGCAGAGATAGAACTTTTTGATACGGAAGGGATAGAGGATTTAAACAGAGTGGAATGGTTGGTAGATGATGTGGAAGTAGATGCTTTTGAATTAATAACAGTAAAAGAAGATTTCAGTAAAGTATTGAAAAGTATTGAGCAGTTAAACTTTAAAATTTTGTCAGCAGAGTTAGTTAAGGTGCCAAATGAGAAAGTGGAAGTTGATGATGATAAAACTCTTGATAAAATAAATGCGTTTATACAAAATTTGGAAGAACACGATGATGTAGATTCAGTTTGGACAAATAATTAGTTATACACATGGGTATATTAGTAAAACCTGGAGTAAGTGAAAGAGTAATTTCGATCGATTGTGGAACAGCCATTACAGGTTGGGCGATTATAGACAAAAAGGGTAATAATTTAACACACATTGCAAGTGGTGCAATACAAACAAGTAAAAATACTGATATGTCTTTGAGACTTAAACACATTTTCGAAGAATTGAACGAGCTTATACAAGAATTTAGCCCTGTTACTATGGCTATTGAGGATCTATTTTTCTTTAAAAACCAAAAAACTATCGTCACTGTGAGCCAAGCAAGAGGAGTGATAATTCTTGCAGGTGTCGCAAATAACCTGGGGGTTTTTAATTACACTCCATTGCAGGTCAAATCAGCTGTTACAGGATTTGGTAGAGCGGAGAAGGATCAAGTTGCTTTTATGGTAGGAAGGATACTTAAATTAAAAGATATTCCAACACTTGACGACGTTACAGACGCCATAGCCGTTGGGATATGTCATTTAAATACAAATCATCATGTTCGCTAAATTAAAAGGTACAATTTCAGATATATTTGCAGACTTCATAATATTGGATGTGGGAAATGTAGGGTACAGGGTTGAAACTGTACAGAACGAATTTTTAGTTGGTGAAGAAAAGTCATTCTTCATTTATACCCACGTTAGAGAAAATGAGATACGGCTCTTTGGTTTAAATACAAAAAACGAATATTTACTTTTCGTTGATTTGATAGGTATATCAGGGGTTGGTCCTAAGTTGGCACAAAATATACTCAAGCAAATACCTTACGCATCAATAATGTCCGCGATTGCCGATAAAAATATTGATACACTTTTAGTAAAAGGAGTAGGGAAGAAAACAGCCCAGAGAATTATAATAGATATGACTTCCAAGTTAGAAAAATATACCTGGGATGGTGCCTCAAGTCAGAATAACTTAACTCCCGAGTTTAAAAACCAGGCGCAGCAAGCATTATTAAGCTTGGGATTAAGTAAGGATGAAATCAAAGATATAATAAAAGAATATGGTTTAAATCATACCGAGGAAAAGCTAGAATTATTAGTTAAGTTCGCATTAAAATTCATAAACAAATAATGAATGATAGTATTACAAATGCAGAATCGGAGAGTGATGAGGAGTTTGTACTCTTTGATAGATCTCTACGACCCAAACTTTTCAAGGATGTAATTGGTAGAAAGCGCGAAGTTGATAATCTCAAGATTCTTATTGATGCTGCTAATATGCGAAATGAGCCGATAGATCATGTTCTTTTACATGGTCCACCTGGTTTAGGCAAAACTTCACTTGCATATGTTATAGCAAATGAAGCAAATGTACCTATATATACTACCTCTGGTCCAGCCATTGAGAGAAAGGCTGATTTAGCAGCTATACTTAGCAACCTAGAGGATAAGGCTATTTTATTTATTGATGAGATTCATAGATTAAATAGATCATTAGAAGAAATTTTGTATTCAGCTATGGAGGATAGCACAATTGATATAGTTATTGGTAAAGGACCTTCTGCAAGGACACTCAAGTTAGAATTAAATAAATTTTCATTGATCGGAGCGACGACTCGAGTAGGTATGTTAAGTTCCCCATTAAGAGATAGGTTTGGGGTTGATATGCATTTGGATTATTATGGTTATGAAGATCTGGCTTTATTAATCAGGCAAAAAGCAAAAATGTTAGACATTGTTATCGACGATAAAGCTTCAGAGGAAATTGCGAAAAGATCAAGAAGAACACCCAGGATTGCTCAACGATTATTAAAAAGAGTTCGGGACTACGCTCAGAGTAATTCAAATAGTGTCATAGACGTTAAGTCTGTAACAGAAACTTTAAATATGTTAGGTATTGATAATTTTGGACTTGATAGTCTCGATAAGAAGATTTTGCAAGTCATGGTGAAGAACTTCAAAGGCGGCCCTGTAGGCATCAATACAATCGCTGCATCTTTGTCTGAAGATCGTGATACAATCGAGAATGTTTATGAACCGTTTCTATTAAAAGAGGGTTTTATTATGAGAACGGCTCGGGGTAGGGTAGTTACTGAAAAAGTTTATGAAATTTTAGACTTATAAAATGCCAAAAATAAACACAAGATCAAGGATAATGATAACAACGTCGTTACTTACGTTTTTATTTCTCGTAATTCAACAATTCGATTTCCGTACTATTTGGCCTATAAATCTCAGTTTCGATCCTATTAAGCCATTCATACTAAGTTTTTTTGCTTATGTTCTATGTTATTGGGTACTTCATTTCAAGGTATCTGGCGAGAGATTTGTAACTATCTTACTATTTCCAGCTATTACCGTTTTTGCGCTATCACTTCTGTCCGAGATCTTAGTGGCAGGCATACTTTCCGAATTCGGACAACTAGGACTTGTGCTTATTAGCACAATTGTGTTTTGGATCTTTGTCTATATTACATTCCTCACAGTTAACGTTTTAAATGTTTCGTATATTCGAGAAATTCCTTTAGGTCAAGCGGGTAGGGCATCGCAGTTTATTCTAACGATGATTATTGCATATATAAGTTTCTTTTTGGTTTTCAGTAATGATATTTTCCTGGTTTTTAGAGAACTTTTCATATTGTTAGAAACATTTCTGTTGGTATACATTACACTTTGGACGATCAAGATCTCGAAACGACAAAGAATCATTGCGTCTCTTAACATTGGTGTACTAATTGCATTGCTAACCTTTATCTTGAGTCTCTGGCCAATTAATTCAACATATATCGCATTAGTACTAATTCTAGTATTTTATGTTTGTCTCGGAATAGCCCTTGAAATAAGGGAATTCATAAGTCAGTTTATTTGGGTTGAATACGTTTCGTTATTGGTTCTCATCTTCGTAATGTTATTTCTATTGGCAGAGTGGGGGATAAACGGTCACCTTCTCTAAGGCCTTGTAAATTACTCTATCATTCCCATAAATAGAAATCTTTGTAACCAATATTTCCCGGAGCAATCTAATAGTAGGGTAAACCAGGAATATTAATAAATCCGAATATGTTTATGCGTAGTAATGAAATAATATTTTTATACATATTATAGGTGAAATAGCACTATATAGAAACTGAGTATAATAACCCTTATATGCAATTAACGATAGAATAAGGCGGAGAAGTGGGTATATTGCTATTTAATTCTAATTAGTTATAATATTTTTAATTCTTATATTATTACTGTTACTTTTAATTTTTAGTAGTTTCTGAGATTAAGGTTTTTATTATCTCGGATCTCGGATCACCTTTATTTCCGGGAGTTCTCCCCTACTAGTTTTTATCGAAAGAGGGCACCATGGATGATTTTGATAAGTATAACAAAGAGATCGTAGCCCAATTGCCATTATTGGAAGACTTCTTCTATGATCTTATAAACAATAATTATTCAGAGAAAACGGTGTCTAACTATCAGAGGGATTTATTAGTTTTCGCTAGTTTCTTATACTCACAGAAATTAAAATTTGATGACATTGGAAAATTAGATCTAATTAAATATAAAGACTATTTACGTAATGGTAAATACTTAAAAGATTTAAAATTTCTCTATGATGGAGAAAAAGATGAGGTTAATCCTGAAAATCCACTTCCTGAAACGCAACACAAAGAATCGAGCCCTAAGGCATCTAGAAGGCTTTCAATGTATCAAGGTAGACTTGGAAGTCGCAGTGTAAACCGAATGTTATCAGCTTTAAGGAGTTATTTCAGATTTTTAACAGATGCTGATGAAAAAGTTCCAATTCCTGCTGACGCGATAAAATTAATTAAAACTGAAAAAGTTGTTTCAAATGTTGCAGACTTAGACGAATTAATTTCATTAATTGAGTCTCCAGAAAATTTTGAAAATAAAAAAAATGTTCGTTACAGAAATCGTGCAATGTTGGAATTATTATTTTCAACTGGAATGAGAATTTCAGAACTTATCAATTTGAACCTTGAAGATTTGAAACTCGACGAGTCCAAAAAAGTTATACAAGATGACAGAATCTTTATTACCGGAAAAGGAAAAAAACAAAGATTTGTATATCTCACTGAGCGTGCAAAACATTATCTAGAAAGGTATTTGATGACCCGGGATGATGATTTTAAGGCACTATTTATTCCTTATAGAGGTTCTCGTCTAGGTACCGAGAACCCATATGCTGTAAGGGTTTCTGTAAATTATCTGCAATATAAAATTAAACAATATAGGAATCGACTTGGTATAAACATACCTACATCCGCACATAGCTTGAGACATGGGTTTGCAACGTATCTGTCAGAGAATGGCGCGAATCCGGCGTCAATTCAACGACTTCTTGGACATGAATCTTTGCAAACGACAAGTCGATATGTACACACAAGCGACCGAGTCGCACAAAAATCTCACAAACAATTCCATCCACTAAAAGAGTAGGGATCCCCTACTCTTTTTATTTATGTTAGTTAGAAATGATTGTCGTTTTAGGCTTTATTTAGACTGCAGATACTTCTAAAATCTCGATAACCTGCTTACCTGCTGGTGTATCAAGTTCTACATAGTCCCCTGCTCTATTGCCATCTAGTGCCAGTGCTATTGGTGATTCTGTTGATATATATCCATTCTGAGTATCAACTTGTGTAGGATGTACAACCTTGAATTCGCGCGTACTGCCATTTATACTGACTTTGTACTGTTGTCCAAATGTCTTTGGTAATTCAGTATTCTTCAATGAATCTAATAAGGTATCGATTGATTGTTCAAGATAATCCTTCTTGTCTAACAATTCATGCAAGACCGCAGAATCATCTGCATCGTTTTCTTTACGATCTCTTTCGATTTGGGTTCCAATAGAGTCAATTTGTTTTTTTAAGTCTTGTATCTTTGCAAGTATTTCTTCTCTTGATTTTGCCTTCTTCATGTTTTGTTTGTAAAAAATAAAAAAACCTCTCGTCTTTGAGAGGTTAAATACAGGGAAAGTATTCACCTCTCAGGTGATTAGTGATTTATTCATAATAAAAATTTGTGTGCAACAACTATGCCTCATTTCTTTTTCTGTTTTCCTTTATATATCACAACGAATTATATAACGTTGTTTGAAAGTAATGTCACAAATAATACAATTTTTTTTATACAATAGCAATAGCGCTCACCTCATCGCCCTTCTCTAGGGACATTAGGCGTACTCCTGCAGTTTGTCTACTTCGTTCTGGAAGGTCATTAGTTGGAGTTCTGAGTGCTTTTCCAACCTTACTTATGATTAGTAAATCCAATCCAGGATGATCAAATATTCTTGCTGTGGCTAAATATCCAGTTTTTTTATTTATTCTCGCTGCATATACCCCCTGCCCTCCTCTTTTTTGTCTAGGGAATTGCGACAATTTGCTCACCTTACCATAACCATTTCTTGAAATTGTTAGTAATAAATCTTCTTGATTACGAACCACATCCATTGCTATAACAAAGTCTCCGGGGTTTTTAAACAGAATTCCACGTACACCCATTGTGTCTCGTCCCGTAGGTCGAACATCTTTTTCGTGGAAGCGGATTGATCTTGCTTGTTCAGTAATAAGAAGAACTTCATCATCTCCATTTGTAGGTTTTACCCAAGCTAATTCGTCTTCTTTCGATAACTTAATAGAGATTAAGCCATTTGTTCTAATATTGCTAAAATCTTCGATGGCTGTTTTCTTTACTGTTCCTAATTTAGTAGCCATGAAAAGATATTTGTATGGTTTTTTCTCACGTTTTTCTTCTCCTTCCTGAATAGTGTCTTCGTCATATAGCTTCCCATCTTCTCGTTTGCTCAATATGCTAGTCACAAGTTCGTTCTGATCAATGTTTATCAAATTGATAATTGCTTGTCCTTTTGCTGTTCTACCAAACTCAGGTATCTCATATACCTTCTTGAAGAATACTCGTCCTCGATTTGTGAAAAATAAAATATCATCATGTGTGGAACAACTTAAAATATGAGAAACACCATCGTCTTCTTTTGTTCCCATACCGGTCTTACCTTTTCCACCGCGTTTTTGTTGTTTATAAGTATTTTCATTAATTCTTTTTATGTATCCTTGTTCGCTCACAGTAACAAAAACATTTTCTTTGTGTATCAAATCCAATTCCGAGAATTCTCCAACTTTGCCTTTATGCAACTTTGTCCTTCTCTTATCTGAAAGCCTTTCTTTAAGTGATGTAAGTTCTTCATCAATAGTTTTTATAACCATATCTGGTGTTGTAATTAATTTGATCAGTTCTGCAATTGTTTTCTTTATTTGCTGATATTCTTCTTCAATTTTTTGTCTTTCAAGTGCGGCAAGTTTTCGAAGTTGCATATCAAGAATTGCAGTTGCTTGAATTTCACTTAAGGCAAATTTCTTAATTAAATTAGTTTTAGCAGTATCTGCATCTTTTGAACTTCTGATTGTATTGATTACTTCATCTAGATTGTCTAGGGCAATCATCAAACCTTCGAGAATATGTTCCCTTTCTTTTGCTCTAGCAAGATCAAATTCTGCTCTTCTAATAATTATTTCCTGTCTATGAGTTATAAATAATTCGAGAATTCTTTTTAGGTTTAGTAATTTGGGTTCACCATTAACCAATGCTAACAGGTTCATATTGAAAGTTGTTTGCATTTCGGTATATTTGTACAGCTTGTTCAATACAGTATTTGGGTTTCCATCTTTTTTGATATCAATTACAACTCTAATCGTTTTAGTTGATTCGTCTCGTAAATCTGCAATACCTATAATCTTTTTATCTCTGTGAAGATCTGCAATTTTTATTACTAGATTAGATTTATTAACCTGATAAGGAAGTTCGGTTACTACAATTCTAAATTTACCTCCGGCTCTTTCTTCAATATGTGCTACTGCTCTCATTAACACTCTTCCTCTTCCCGTGGCATATCCGCGAATTATTTCTGCCTGATCGTACATCTCCGCTCCTGTAGGGAAATCCGGCGCAGGGATAAATTTCACTAGGTCTTCGATTGTCGTTGATGAGATGAATTCAGGAAATCTATTTTTTGGTAATTTTTGTAAATCCTCAACAGTTCTAATATCTTTGGCATACTTTAAGTCAAGTTGGCTATAATCAAATTCATTCCCGATTTCAATCATAGACTTCATACCATCTACAATTTCTCCTAAATTATGAGGAGGGATTTTTGTTGCCATACCGACAGCAATACCTTCTGCACCATTTAGTAATAAGTTAGGTAGTAAGGATGGTAATAAATTTGGTTCTGAGTAACTTCCGTCGTAAGTTGGTATGAAATCAACAGTATTCTTGTCTAGATCCTGCAGAATTTCTAAAGCATTTTTCCCAAGCCTTGATTCTGTATATCTCATGGCTGCAGCAGTATCACCATCGATTGAACCGAAGTTTCCTTGGCCATCGATAAGTGGATATCTGAAACTGAAATCTTGAGCCATACGGACCATAGCGTCGTATACAGCAGTATCACCGTGAGGATGGTATTTACCGATTACTTCTCCAACTGTTCTAGCAGATTTTTTATAACTCTTGCTTGGTAAGAAACCTTGTCGATACATAGCGTAAAGGATTCTCCTTTGTACTGGTTTTAGACCATCTCTTACTTCTGGGAGTGCTCTTGCAACAATAACGCTCATGGCGTAATTGATGTAAGAAGTAGACATCTCATCTACAATGTTTCTTGAATTTATTGTTCCTGTAATTTTTTGATCTTGATCTGCCATTTGTTGATTATTAAATATCTACTGTTGCTTCTTTACTATGAGTTTGGATAAATTTCTTTCTAGGTGCAACTTCTGCTCCCATTAAAATATCAAAAATTTTATCGGATTCTTCTCCATCTTCGATACGGATTTGTTTAAGTGTTCGACTATTTGGATTCATCGTTGTTTGCCATAATTGTTCTGGATTCATTTCTCCAAGACCTTTGAATCTTTGAATACTTTTTGGTGACTTCTTAGCGGCTTTTAATTGTGCTGTTAGCTCTTCTAATTTGGAGTCATTAGCTACCCAGTAGTTTTCGTCTTTATTAATTTCTACCTTGTACAAAGGTGGCTGGGCAACGTATAGATATCCCTTTTCGAGGATAGGTTTCAAGTGGCGATAAAAAAGTGTCAAAACAAGTGTTGTTATATGTTCTCCATCCACATCTGCATCATTCATAAGTACAATTTTATGATATCGAAGTTTCTCAATATTCATTGTGTCCGAAATACCAGTTCCTAGGGCAATTACTAAGTCTTTAATCTCTTTATTGTTCATGATTTTATCCAGACGATATTTCTCAGTATTAAGAGGTTTTCCTCTTAATGGGAAAATCGCCTGTGTATTTCTATCACGAGCTTGTTTTGCAGATCCTCCTGCAGAATCTCCCTCTACTATGAATAATTCGGAAATGGTAGGATCTTTACTTGAGCAATCAGCGAGTTTCCCAGGTAAGCTTCCACCATCAAGTGCACCTTTTCTGATTACAGCATCACGCGCAGCCTTGGCTGCTTTACGTGCTTTGTTAGAAAGTACTGCTCTTGAAATAATATTTTTGGCATCTTGAGGATTTTCACCCAGGTAGGTTTTGAGAGATTCTTCTACAACTTTTCTGACCGCTTGAGTAACTTCTGGATTATTAAGTTTAATTTTTGTCTGTCCTTCAAATTGTGGATCGTGAATTTTGACTGAGACAATAGCTGTAAGACCTTCACGAGTATCGTCTCCACTTAGTTTGAGATCTTTCTCTTTGTCTGTAGCTATTGTAGAGAAGTAATCATTTAGACTTTTAGTCAGAGCAATCCTGAAACCTGAAAGATGTGTTCCTCCTTCAGGATTGTGAACGTTGTTTGCGAAAGCTAGAACTCTTTCTTGTAGGTCGGTTGTGTATTGCACTGCAACTTCGACATCAACATTGTCTTCAGTCTTATGTACATAGAAAATATTTTTATTTACAGGTTTGTATGAAGAATTGATTTGCTTTATGTAGGATTTCATACCATTCTGGAAGTAGAAAGCATAATGCCTAGGAATATTCGTCTCCCCTCCTCTATCTTCGTCATCTCGGTCATCACGGACTATGATTCTAACTCCAGCTGTCAAATATGCTTGTTGTCTGAAGCGTGTATGAAGTTTTTTGATACTAAACTGTGTGGAGGTAAAGATGGAGTCATCAGGTTGGAATGTGATTCTAGTTCCAGATTCATCTGATTTGCCAACAACAGATACTTCTTTTAAAGGTTTTCCAATTTTGTACTCTTGCATATAGTGTTTGCCATCTTTGAAAACCTCTGCTTTCATATACGTACTGACAGCATTTACTACTGAAAGTCCTACTCCGTGTAATCCAGATGATACTTTGTATGAAGATTCGTCAAATTTTCCTCCTGCGTGAAGTGTTGTGGCAGCAATTTCTAGAGCGCTCACCCCTTTTACAGGATGAATATCTACTGGAATTCCACGACCATTGTCAGAAACACTTATTGAACCATCTTTGTTTAAATTAATTTCAATCTTATCTGCATATCCACCTAAGGCTTCGTCTATCGAGTTGTCTACAATTTCGTAAACTATGTGATGTAAACCAGTAACATCAGAGTCCCCAATGTACATAGCAGGTCTTTTACGAACAGCTTCTAGTCCTTCTAGGATTGTGATAGATGAAGCATTGTAAGAATTATCCTTTTTGCTCATAAAATTACATCGTTAGTGAAAGTAGTTATTCTAGCATAAGCTCGACTAATATTTCATATTAATTACCATATTTTCTAAAGCGAGCCTTTTAGATGTATTACCAGATATCATTATAGATGTTTGGTCTACCAAATCAATGTTTTGTCTAAGTTTTGTATTTGAGTGGTCTTTTTCAAGCTGCTTTTGTAGTGTTGATAGCAAGTTAAATAAAAATGTTTTTATATTCTTGTTTTGTTCGATTGCGTTTTTTTCAGAAAAAAGATCCTCAATATACTTGAATTGTTGAGTTCTGCTCAGCATCATAAAATTTGAATCTTCGGATGATCTTGCTACCTTTGTGTCTTGGATAATTTCGCATCTGGACAACACTGTTGGCAGAAGATTTGAAGGATTGGCAAGTGTTAATGCTATGAAGCAGTTGTCATTTGGTTCTTCTAATAGTTTTAAAATTGAGTTTTGTGCTTCTACTGTGAGTAGATCGGCATTTTGAATAACTGCGAACTTGTTTGGACTGCTGTAGGGTTTTACGCTAAACCACTCTTTCAGCTTCCTCGTTTTATCAATTCCAATAGACTGTTTCTTGTCAGCGGGTTCGACGCATAGAAAGTCAGCATTCATATCATCAATTTGGAACTTTGAACATAATGAATTAATAGTTTCATTGATAAAATCTATTTGATTTGAAGAAATGATGTACGACTTAGACATAAAATTAAAACAATATACAAGTTAGTAGATTAATTAATAGAAAAATTTTTGAATAAAAGGTAGACTATAGTTACATCTAATTTTAACACTTTAAGGGTCAAAAGACACAGTAAATGAACGATACAACTGCCCAAACAACTCCTGTTCTAACTGGTACGGACTCTTCGAGTTTGGCTAATACTGATAATTTTAATCTCCAACAAAACGAACTGGTTTCAAAATTAATTGAGAATGGAATTGTATCAAAAGAAAAGTTTGATTCTGCAAAAGTAAAAGCGCTTACCAGCGGTAAAAGCATAGAAGATGTCCTTATTCAAGACCGAATTGTTTCCTCACAAGATTATTACAAAATTAAAAGTGAAATTTACAACATCCCGTTCATAAACATCGCTGAAAAAAGAATTCCAGTTGAAATATTAAATATTTTTTCCAAAGATATTGCGAAGAAGAATCAAGCTGTTTCATTTGAGGAAACTCCAGATGTAGTTAAAGTTGCCATGGTTGATCCCCTTGATTTGCAAAAAACAAGGTTTCTTACCACCATCATTGGCAAGAAAATTGAGCCATATTTCACAGATCCTGTTTCGATCAAAACAGTTATTGATACTAGGTACGGAGCACAGATTAGTAGTGAGGTGGATGAAGCTCTAGAAGATGTTGCAGATATTATCGATGTCACAGGAGATGGAGACTTTAGTAATGAAGACATTACGTCTGCCCCAGTTGCAAAAATAGTAAATATGATCCTCGAATATGCGGTAAAACATAAAGCATCTGATGTACATATCGAACCCAGAGAGTCAGGCATAATTGTAAGATACAGAATGAGTGGAGTTCTATCCGAAAAACTAAACTTTCCTAAAAAACTTGAGAAACCCGTTGTTGCTAGGATTAAGATTCTTTCAAACCTAAAAATTGATGAGCATAGAGTCCCACAGGATGGTAGATTCCAAATTAAAATGGACAATCATATCGTTGATATCCGTGTCTCAATTATGCCATCTGTATACGGAGAAAAAGTCGTTTTGCGTTTATTGGAAAGAGGTGGGAATGCTATTAGTTTTGACAATACTGGTATTAGAGGACAAGCAAAAGAGGATTTCTTATTAGGTCTAAAGAAAACTCAAGGAATTATATTAGTTACCGGTCCAACCGGTAGTGGTAAGACGGTTACCCTTGCCTCCTCTCTCATGATTCTCAACAATCCTGAAGTAAATATTGTAACTCTAGAAGATCCCGTTGAAATCAGAGTTGAAGGAATTACGCAAATTCAAATAAATGCTGATATTGGTCTAACTTTTGCAAATGGGCTCAGATCTGTACTTAGGCAAGATCCTGATATTGTGATGGTTGGAGAAATTCGTGATCAAGAAACAGCTAGACTTGCAGTTCAGGCTTCATTAACAGGACACTTAGTCTTGGCAACTTTGCACACAAATAATGCAGCCGGCGCGATTCCTAGATTAATTGATATGGGTATTGAACCGTTTTTATTGGCTTCCACCATAAATGTAGTAGCAGCACAAAGATTGACAAGAAAAATTTGTGAAAACTGCAAGATGGAATATATGGCAAGTGCTGAGCAGATCGAAGAAATTGAAAAAGTACTTTCAGATGTTCCAGGGTTTGATTTTACAAAACTTTTAAGGCAGAATAATAATAAGCTTGTATTATATAAAGGAAAAGGATGTCCTGAATGCGGAGATAGTGGTTATAGAGGAAGGATGGGAATATTCGAAGCATTTTCAGTAGATGAAGATGTTATGGGTTTGATATCGGATTCTGCTGTGGCAAATGATATCGAGAAACTTGCTGTTAAGAAAGGAATGATCACTATGGTTCAAGACGGATACATAAAAGTATTAGAAGGAACGACAACAATTGAAGAAGTTCTTCGTGTAGTTAATTAATTAAAAAAGCTTAAAATATGCAAAACACTGTACTGCCCCAAAATAATAATGTTAGAGAATATTCTGGTCCACCACTTCCTAGGTCAAATGCCTTATTTAATGATATTGATTATCAATTGAGTACTGATTTTCGAGACGCTGTTTTGCAACCTTCGTCAGCGGGAAATGCATCTACGCAGACTCTTGACACTCCACCGAGTGCTAATGATGTTTCTGTAGCTCAGACTCAACAACCGATTACCCAACCAACACTACCTGAAAATCCGCAATTAAATTACACACCCATTCAACCTGTTCCTAGCCAATCTGAACAAAGTCAGCCACCTGTAACACCTCAGGTTTCTCAAGTATACAAACCAGCCCAGGAGAACAAAGTAATTCTTGGATCAAATATTACTAACTTCAATTCCATAAATGATTTACTTTCTTTAGCTGTCGATAAAGGAGCGTCTGACTTACATATTTCTGTTGGATATCCTCCCCTACTGAGGATCAATGGAGACTTACTTCCAGTACCTTCTCAAGTGTTAACTCAAGAAAAAGTTTCTCAACTGTTTACTGAGATTTTACAGGAAAATCAGAAAAAACAATTAATGAATTATCTTGATATTGATTTTTCTTACACACATACAACCGGAAACAGATTTAGAATAAATATATTTCACAAACAAGGTCAGCTGGCTGGTGCTTTTCGATTGATTCCATCAAAAATCAGAACAATTACCGATCTCGGAATGCCCAGTATCCTTCAAGATTTTACTACAGTTGCAAATGGCCTAGTATTGATTACTGGTCCAACCGGTAGTGGAAAAAGTACGACAATTGCATCAGTCATTCAAGAGATCAATCTTACGCAAGCAAGGCACATTATCACAATTGAGGATCCTGTGGAATACTTATTTCCAAGGGCAAAAGCATTGGTTAATCAAAGAGAGGTTGGAAAAGATGTTCGAAGTTGGACTCGAGGGTTGAGAGAAATTCTAAGAGAGGATCCTGATGTTGTTCTTGTTGGAGAAATGAGAGACTATGAAACTATCGCGTTGACGATAACTGCAGCCGAAACTGGTCATTTGGTGTTTTCTACATTGCACACAAACTCCGCTTCTCAGACTATTGATCGTATAATTGATGTATTCCCTGATGTTCAACAAGCTCAAATACGTGCTCAGTTGGCAAATGTGATTCATGCAGTTGTATCTCAAAGATTAATCCCACTAAAAAGCGGAGGAAGAAAAGCAGTTTGCGAAATTATGATTGCTACCCCTGCTATTAGAAATGCCATTCGTGAAAAGAAAACATACCAAATTGATAATATGATTCAAACTAGTTCTGAATTGGGTATGATCAGTTTGGAGAAATCGCTTGTCAATTTGATTAGATCAGGTGAAATCACTCTAGATGAAGCGCAGGCATATACAGTCAAACATAATGATTTAATTAGTTTATTAAAACAAAATTAATGGCATTATTTCAGTACGAAGCAGCCGATAAACAAGGCAAAGTTATCTCAGGAAAACGTGATGCAGATTCTGCAAAAGAAATCGTCGACTTCTTACATGAGAAAGACTTAATCGTTATCACTATTGAAGAGTCTTTCGATTTTAAGAATATTCTTTCTCTCCAGATAGGAGGTGTACCTTATAAAGAAAGAGTTTTTCTGATTAAACAACTTACGTTTATGATGGAGGCTGGATTGCCTATATTGCAGTCTCTTGAGGTTTTGGTTGATCAAGCTAAATATCCAGGCTTAAAAGAAAAGTTAAAAAAAGCTCACAACGATGTTAAAGGTGGTTTACCTTTGGCTACTTCATTTGCAAAACAGGATGTACTATTTGATGAAATTCAAATCAGCTTAATCCAATCTGCCGAGAAAAGTGGAAACCTAGTGGAGGTTATGCAACAAATCTCAATTGATATTGAGAAAAAACAAAAGCTTAAAAACAAAGTGAAAAATGCTTTGATATACCCTACTATCATTGTCCTAACTGCTATAGTTGTGATGGTAATTTTGGTAATTTACATGGTGCCTGCAGTAGTTGATTTATATTCTGACTTGGGTGCTGAAGATCAAATACCTCTGATTACAAGGATTCTTGTCGGAATCAGTAATTTCTTTACATCTCCTGGAGGACTGATTGTTACTGCTTTGATTGTACTTGGATTAGTTTTGGGTTATAGGGTTGCTTATGCATCACAGGGTGGTAAAAGTGTTATTGATAAAGCATATTTAAAGATGCCTATTTTAGGTAAGTTATTGAACAATGTTCAAGTTGTGGAAATGACTAGGATGTTAGCTATGCTTTTAAAGAGTGGTATTCCTATTATTGACGCTATGTATTCTACAGCAGGAGGATTAAGCAATTATCATTATAGTACCGCATTAATCACATCTGCAGAAAAAGTTTCAAAAGGATCTTCGATCGCCCTCTCTTTAGCTAGGTCTGAGGTTATACCTAATATCGTGATTAAAATGATTGCAACGGGTGAAGATACAGGTTCATTAGATAAAATTTTGAAAGATTTGTCAGAATTCTATGAAAACGAAGTGAATGAAATGACAGCAAATCTCACTAGTTTAATTGAACCGGTGCTATTATTAGTTGTGGGAATAATGGTAGCATTTCTGGCGATTGCTGTGTATTTCCCTATTTACAATATAGCTCAAATTATTTAATTATTATTTATTATTTTTTCTCAATGAAAGCAAAAAAAGCTTTTACATTACTTGAATTGCTCGTAGCTATGGCTATTATCGCAATTTTGATAGCTTTAGCAATATTTGGTATTTTACAAGTTCAAAAGAACTCTAGAGACACACAAAGAAGAAAAGCTTTGGAGGATGTAAACATAGGAATACAGTCATTTTATTCTAAATATGGCCAATATCCTGAAACAATCACCTTTATTGATAATGAGGCAGATTTAGCTGGAGCTGGTACTGGTACAGTAGAATTAAAGAATTCTGCAAGAGCAGGTTCGACTACAACTGGTAATACTACAAAATACGGATATTTCAATGACTCAGATGGATACAAACTAGCTTTCTGTGATGAAGATGACGAGGTTTATAACGCAGGTATTCATCCAACTGGCTACAATGCATGTTCTGAGTTTTAATTAATGTTAAATGTCAGAAAATAAAAATAAGAAAAGGATAATCCAGAAAAAGGATAATAATTTATTATTCTATGCACTAATTGGTTTGGTACTGGTTTTACTAATAATCGGTTTCTCAATAAGCAGATTAGCTCTTTGGCAAAAAGATATTAGGGATAAGCAAAGAGTTGAGATAATGGAAAGTGTTGTTTCCGAAATTGAAAAGTTAAAGAGTGAAAACGAAAATTATCCTGAAGCAGTATTTTTCAAAACCGATTCTGTATTAATTTGCTCTACTATTGATTGTTTTATTAGTGAAGAGGTAGTGATTAATGGCTCTGCAAAAGGAACATCAGACATCTTAAACAAAACTGACAGAAATTACACAAAATATGCATATGAACTCACTGAGGAGGCCTATAAGATTGCTTATTGTGATGAAGAAGGAAATATTCGTAATTTCGGAAAAGCACCTTTTGGTGAAGAGTTGAATTGTGAGTGATTAAATCATGGAATTATTATTAATTTTACAGGTTTTTATCTTCGGACTGGTTTGGGGAAGCTTTCTAAACATGGCTGTTTATCGGGTCAAGCATGAAATGAATTTTTCAGGTAGGTCATTTTGTGATCATACTAAAGAGAATCTGACCTGGAAAGATTTGATTCCCCTACTCTCTTATATTGTTTACAAAGGAAAGTGTCGTCACTGTGGTGAAAAATTACCAAAAATTTACCCCTTCGTGGAAGTATTGACTGGAACTCTATTTGTTTTTGGATTCTGGCACTTATGGGTCAACTACTTAGATAAACCATTACTCGGACTAAATTTATTAATTACGATCATATACATTCTTTTTTTCCTTTTTTTTGCAATATATGACTACTTATACTGGGAAGTCAATGTAAGAGCTATAAAGAGTGCACTGGTGTCAGCTGCAATTTTTTCGATACTTGCAATAATCTTGAATAATTACCAACTTGTAATTCCAGGTATAGGGGGATTTATAGGGGCTTTCGTTGCAGGTTTAATCATCTACTTAATTGTTAAATCTACAAAAGGCTCTGGTATGGGTGAGGGAGACATCTATCTAATGGCATTCGCTGGTTTTGTAGTAGGGATTGATGGATTGATCCCACTCTTTTTGATCAGTTCTGTAAGCGGATCAATTATTGGCATTATTAAAGCTCTAAAAATCAAAAAATTTCACGGAGTTCAAATACAATTTGTTCCATTTATAAGTTTTGCGGCATTAGCGGTATTTTTTTGGAAGGATTTCATTCTAAAGATTCTTTCTTTAGATGATTTCTTTTCTTTAATAAATAATTATTTATGAATACAATAAAGCGAGGATATACCCTTCTTGAAATATTGGTTGTAATGGCAATTATCGCTATCTTATTGTCTATGCTAGTTAGTGTTATGGCTGATTTCAGAAGGACTGTAGAACTTCAACAGGCTAGTGATTTTATAGCATCGAGTATTAATGAGACTAAAAACTATGCAGCAAATAATATTTTGCCTGATCAAGTTATTATAGATAAGGATAGTATTTATGCTTATCAGATCCTTCCTACTTCTAATAATCTTGAACGAAGAATTTGTGAAAAATATAGAAGCTCCTCTTGGGATTGCACGATTTCGGGCAAAATAGATATGTTTCTAGATATGGACGATAAAATAGTTTTAAATCCAGTTGGTTGTGATAGTATTTTATTAATCAATTTGACGAGTGATTGGCAGGTTGGAACGTATGGGACATATAGTGATAATTCTTGTGTTATAGAGATGTCACATCGGGATGATTCTGATATCTTTAGAAAATTTGTTTTTGATGGAAAAAAGAATACATTTGAAATCGAATATGGGAGTTAATAAAAAAAATATAAATGCATTTGGGTTATTAGAGTCGATTATTGCTATTGGCGTATTTGGTGTAACTATTGTTATAGGTTTATCTTTGATAGTAAAGTCTCTAGCAATTATCAAGGATAATCAAGTCGCTGATCAAGCTTCTGCACTTATGTATACTTCCTTGGAATATGTGAGATCTCCATTGGTAAGGGCTGAAGATCTCACCAAAGATGCATATTATAAATTGGATTTAAATACCGATGGTGAGATTATAGGTATAATTGAAACTTCTTCTGTCTCAGCAATTGAAGCTAACAATTCGTGTAATACATCTTTTGAATACTTTGTAGATGTTGATGGACCTGACTCTGCAGGAATTTTCTGTAACCAAATAACTGTTGACTATGTAAATAGCGCAGATCCTACAAGTGATTATATTATTAAATCAATTGGTGTTTATAAAATCAGAGATGGTTATAGATATAGTGAATCTGTTGGATTTAAAAGTAGAACTCAACCATAAATCATGAAAAATATTAACAAAAAGA
>JAGQLL010000003.1:0-12554 GCA_020429395.1 Candidatus Dojkabacteria bacterium
TATTTAACTTTTCACTTTCTTGTACTTCGAACTTGAATAGTTTTTCACCGGTTTTATTCGTTATCACATTCGTTGCATTTGCGGTCGGGAATACATATCCTGCAAAATTAACTTTCAAATAATACTCTCCTGGTTCAAGATATATGCTATATCTACCTTGAATATCAGTAATTGCCACATCTAATTGTCTCTCGTTATCGAATATTCTGATTATCGCCCCCGCCAGTGGTTCTCCTGTCTGAGAATCTAATACTTGTCCTAGATCTTTATCCCTGAAGAGATAAAAAACAATCATCAGAAGAATTTGGAAGAGATACAATGTCAGAATCGCATAGTTTAGAACAGTCATAGCATTCGTAATCGCAAATATTGTATAAACAAAACCGATAGAAAATATTAATGTATTTAAGATGAACAAATTCTTACTTAAAAACCTCTTAAACCTAAAGTACAACCAACCTAGAGATGTATCAAAATCTGTCTGTAGTTTTGGTGTAAGCTCAATGTCCTGTGCCAAAACTTCAGCATCATATCTAACAACAATATCCTTTAGATAATCAACATAATCCGAATGATTAATATATAATTGATAAACACCCTTATCTAGTACAAATCCATATTTACCTTGAAGATCGGTAGTAGCAGTAGCTATAGTCTTCCCCTCTTTTGTAACAATAATACTCGCAAAAGCTACAGGAGCATTGTTACTGTTATCCAGAACTATTCCCCAATTATGTTTTCGCTTTCTTTTCCAGAACCAGGCAAGTGCATGGAATAATACCCTGGGCTGTGAGAATGCCGTAACAACAGCGGGGGCTACGTATGCAAGAACATTGGTGGTTGAAATTCCTGCCAAAGCAACATTCTCGCCAATGAATCTTAATGAAAGATAATAATTGAAATTATCCGCAAGTGGTTTGATTGCTTCTGCTATTAACAAAGGTGCTTCTACAATTGGAACTATTGGTGAAGAATTAGTTGTAAGTTCATTTAACTTTGAAGTGATACTCTTCGCAACTGATTTTACAATCGGATGATTTACCACCGACTCATCAGGAGGTGAAAATGAATTTGTAGGAGGGAAATCATTGAAGAATGTCTTTTCATCAGCAGTTGGAACAACTTCGGCTGGAGTTGGACTTTGGGAAATAACGGTCGGATTTGTAGTTGGTGTTTGTGTAAAAATCACTTCAGTTGGAATTTCTGTAAGACTTGGAGTTACTGATGTTGCACTAGGAACAATTACTGCACTCGTCGGGATTGTACTCGGTACTACTGCGTTAGTGGCATTTGGAATAGGAGTGTTTGTAATCGTAGGTAATGGAGTGTTTGTCGCGGTAGGGATCGGTGTGTTTGTAGCGGTAGGTACTGGGGTATTTGTCGCCGTAGGGACCGGTGTATTTGTAGCAGTAGGAATCGGAGTATTAGTTGCTCCTGGTACTGGTGTATCAGTCGGACCTGGAATAGGTGTATCAGTAGGAGTTGGTTCTGGTGTATCTGTAGCAGTTGGCTCAGGTGTATCCGTAGGAAGGGGTGTAAGTGTCGGTGTGGGTGTTAAGATTGTAGCTACTACACCATCACTTAGCTCGGAAGTTTCTATTGGATCACTACATAAATTATCATTACATTTAGTAGCAGTTACTGTAATATTGTCATCATTCGATAATAATTCTGCAATAATAATTGGATTAATAGAGAAATCATAGTTTCCTGAACCATCTGTTTGTATAATGGTACTACCTATAGTTGATTCGACAATTGGTTCTGAAAGTGGAAGAGAAGAGAACCCAAAAGCTTCTATTCGATAATATGTATTTGCCTCACTATTAAATGTCCCAAATAATCTCGTGTCGGTGTATACTTCCGCTGATGTGAGAACAGGGTAATTTTGCAAATTATTTTCTCCAAAATCCGAATCTCCAACATCATTAGAAGTTCTATAATCTAGATCAATGGCAGGATGGCTTGTGTTAATATTTTGGAAAATATTAGCACCTTCTGCATTACTTCCAGGAATAAGAGGTTGAGAGTGCAATAATATACCAGTCCCTTGTCCAGTAAAATTATTACCAATTATATCTAGGCTCGTTCCCCAATAATACTCGATTCCCGAACTACTTATATTATTCAAAATATAGTTATCTTGAATCAATGAGCCGCTATTATGTATTACAATTCCTGACCCGATATTATTGTGTATAGTGTTATCCTTGATACTTGATATTATTGATGATTGCGGTACTGCTGGTCCAGGTGGTATTGGATCATTTAACTTAATTCCATTTTGTCCATTATTATTAATAATATTACCTTCACCAGTATCTCCAATATAGGCATTTCCTTTACCCAAAAGGAATATTCCATTATCCTGGTTTCCAATTGATCCCGATCCATCAGCTTGAGTTCCAATTTTATTGTCATTTATAACAATAGAATCGACAGGTACGTCAGTATAATCAAATAATGTCTCTATTCCATTTCCAAGATTTCCAGAAATGACATTGCCAGTTATAAACGCTTCTGGCATATTATTGACCATGTATATTCCCATACTTCCGTTTGAAAGTGCCGAAGTACCAGATGCATTAGTACCAATATAATTGTTTCTGATATGCAAGTCTTTAACTTGTTGTCCTTCTTGTGTCAAATAGCTATAGATTGTCATCCCACTCCCTGAATTTCCAGAAATCACATTCCTCGATAAAATGTCTGTGCCTCCAATATTTACACTATCCGCATAATAGTTTTGTATCCCACTCCCATTAGGGATTGACGCAGTTCCTGTTACATTTGTTCCGATAAAATTCCCTAAAATATTTAATCTGTCTGTCCCATCTCCGTTATCTCCTGGCTCAAATCCAGAGAAACTAATCCCTGATATAGTATTTCCAGAGATTAAATTACAATCTCCAGTACATCCGTTATCAGGATCTAGTCCACTTGCACCACCTATTACGTTAATACCTGTTGTCAAAGTTCCAAGTAATATGCCATTTAAATTCCCCTTAGACAACAGACCTGTTTTATCAGTTCCTATGTAGTTTCCTTTAATATTTACATAAGCCCAAGTAGAAGTCCCTACTCCATATGAATCATTCCCAGAAATTATATTTCTTCCACTGACTGTTCCATCCCCTATATTCACAGAACCTGTCGATTCTACCATTACACCAGTGTAATTCGGATTTACAGTTGTTCCATCTATTTCCAATCCAATGATATTACAAAGTACGGTAGCACTTTGTGAAGGATTTATTTGAATACCATATCCTCCAGATTCTGCAAAGTCTACTATGCTGAAACCCTTGATACTTACATTTTCAGCATCAACAATAAAACCTCTTTTGTTACTTATTAAGTTTTCTCCGCTAAGCCTAACCTTTACTGTACTAGTTGCACAATCAGCACCACTTTGTGTAGAAGCATCGATAGTAACATCTGATTTTGTTATGTCGGGCAAATCTGTATTTGGTATTATGCTATGTTCAGTTACTACTTCTGAACTGAAATGATAAATATCGTATCCACCTCGAAGTCCATTTGATTCTTGCCAAAAAACATGGGCAATACCATCATTTACGGCAATCTGTGGTGCAAGGGCATTTATCAGACCCTCAGTCGATGTTAAATTCTCGGACAAATTAATAGGATAAGTAATACCGGAGATAGGTTTGTTTGTATAATAATACATATCTAGTAAGCCTTGTGTTCCTGTATCCTCGTTCCAAGCTAAATAGACATAATCTTGATCGTCAATTTCAAGTGCTGGGGTTTCATACGAGAGATAAGAAGATTGGGCATCTCCTGTTCCTTCACCTCCTGCTAGTAGGTTTGACAAGTTTAGTGGATTGATAGCGCTTAAAGAGATTGAGCTGTCGTATAAATATAAATCCTTTGCTCCTCTAGCACCATTATATTCATCCCATGTAACATAAACAGTATCTGCGGAAGTCATCGCTAATTCAATTTCTCCGACATTAATAGTTCCTTCACCAACGCCTAACTGATTTGAGAGGTTCAAAGGATTCGACGCGGATAGACTCTGAGATCCATTATAATAATAAAGATCGTAAGAACCCCTTAGTCCTGTAGACTCACCCCAAATTAAGTGTGGATTATTATTACTATCGAGAGCCAAGTGCTGAGACACTTTTTGATCTGAGGGTATTCCTGAATCACCCGCCCCCTCACCGACCCCAAGCTGTTTAGATAAATTTAACGGATTGCTAGCAGAGATAATACTACCACTATCGTAAAGGAATATATCCATATCAGCCTCACTTGTACTTCTTTCTTGCCATACAACTTTCGCCTCGTTGTCAGATCCAACTAATAATCTCAACCCAAAATTAGCAGCATAGCTTGTTCCTTGTAATACATCTAGCTCATCAGATAAATTTATAGGGTTTGTAGAAGAGATTGCTTGATCATCTCTATAGAAGAATTGATCAGACGAACCCCTAGCACCATTATATTCAGTCCAAGTTACAAACAGAGTTCCTGAACTACTTACACCAACGTCGAAGTATTGTATTCCCGAAGGACTCTCTCCACTCCCCGCAGGCAACTGGTTTGAAAGATTCAGCGGATTTGTTGCTGAAATAGGGTCGTCGTTTTTAAAGATGTATAAATCTTCTCCGCCTTTTAAACCTTCATCTTCTGCCCATATAGCTATCACTTCATCACCATTCATTACTGAGAATCCTCTTGCATTTCCTGTACCTTCACCTCCTTGCAATTCATTAGAGAGGTTTAATGGATTGGTTGCTGATATAGATTCGTCTCCCTTATATAAATACATATCTTCGCCACCTCTAGCACCTCCATTTTCGACCCATGAAACAAATGCGCTACCAGTACTATCAATGTTTATAGTAGGTTCTGATGCATCTCCAGTTCCGTCACCAACACCTAATTGATCTGACAAATTCAATGGATTTGATGCAGATAATGCACTAGCATGATCATATAGAAACATTTGATAATCAACATCTCCATCTTCTAACCAAGCAATGTATTGTTGATTTAAATCGTCACTTTCGGAGACAATTGTTACTGTGGCATTCCCAGTACCTTCGTCTGATGCCAATTGATCAGAGAGGTTTAACGGATTGGATGAAGAGAGTGCCGCCGTACTATCAAGAACATATAGGTCGGTCAACCCCTGCGCTCCAGGCCTTTCGGTAAAAGTTTGTAATACACCACCAGTTTTCTTAGCTGGGACGCCTAATGATTGAACAAATCCTGTAGCATCGCCCTCGGTACCTTGCAAACTATCAGATAAATTTGTTGTAGTATCGTTTACGTTTGGAATAGCAAAATCAATTACCACACTATCAACCTCGGTATTTGCCTCCTCAATAGCTGCTCTGAGTGTGCATGGCCCATCGCCCGCTCCATCATTAGTATCACATACACCATCACCTGGAACCGCGTCTGCATCATCGAGGGTGCTATTTACTGTCAAAGTCACTAATGCTTTTGCATCTTCTTTGTTTTGATTGTATAAGCCTAACTGGGTAAGACCAAAAATTGCGAGATTGGTGAGTAGAAAGCCGGAGAACAGAAAAGTGGCAATTAATGTTGGATAATAATGTCTTCGAAAAGCATTCTTATCAATATTTAATTGCGTGATATTTTCCTCTTCTGGCCTCCCATAGATCATTACCAACAAAGCCAACATAACCTTTGTCAGAAGCGAATATACAAACTTCTTCAGCTTATTTAATAGTTTCGGTATCAGCCTCTTTTTTCTGAACGATTTACCTAATAGGTCTACTTTATTTGCGTTGATATATATTTTCCCTACCAAACCCCTAAAGAAAGATTTGTTATTTAACTCATCTGAAATTTCAAATAAATGACTGAATACCTTAACCAGATCATCAAATGATTTCTTCTTGTTTTTATTAATAGAAATAAAATTAGATGGGACAACAAAATCTTTTTCTAACTTCTCTTGAAGGATAATTATTTTAACTTTATCTGACTGAAAACGGGGATTTTGTGAAAGAAATTCTACAATTGCTCGTCCTGAATACTTTGGAAGAGTGGTATCAATAACTATGATATCGGGAGATGTGATATAAATGTAACCAAGTCCCTCAACACCATTATCTGTTGAGAAGACAGAAAGGTCTAATTGATATTTCTTTGCAAGGGATGTTAAATACGCCTTAATTGAATGGCGTATTGAAAAATTATCGTCAATAATGACAATCTTTTTACTCATTGAGGTTTTTGTTTACACTACTATTGTAGATTAATACCCATTATAATTAAAGTGTAACTAATGTATATGGAGAATAAAAATCGGAGAAGATTTTGACAGGATTACTTTAAAAATTACGAAGGTAAACTGGACTCATCCCACTCCCCAATCTTTTTGTTCATAATATAATTCTTCTGCCCAAAATATCCTTGTTCCCTGACACCAACTCTTTTGAATCCTAGTTTCAAATAGAATGGTTCAACCTTTGGATATGTGTAGAGTTCTATCAAATGCGCTTTTTTTGTTTTGGCAAAATCTTCATAAACAGAATAAAGAGATAACCCCACTCCTTTTTTTCTAAACTCTTCTTTCACTCCTAACCAACTTACAAACGCCACTCCACCGTAAGTATAATCTCCGACAATAAAACCAATGACTTTATCAGACTCTAGAGCCAAATAAATATTCCTAAAGAATCTTTCAAGCCAAAGAAAAAAATTAGTTTTATTATAGTCTTTTGTAAGGAAATGGTTGATAAGAGTTGGTGTATAACCTGCATATCCTTCATGCATGATCTCGGTAAATAGTTCGTAAAATGAATCAAGATCTGAGGTTGTGGCTTGTTTTATTACCATTCTTTGGAGAGTCGTTTATTTTTGGATATCAATTTAAAATTCTTTCCTCCTGTGAGTAACCAATCGACTAGGATTGGTTTTAAGAAGATGTGAATCAACATTGAATAAAGCACAACAAAAACTAATGCGATTATTAAGAGAAGAAGATCCAATCTAATAGCGAGAAATGCTATCAAGGTCGCTCCAAGAATTAAATAATATTTAATTTCACTTAATTTTAGTGAGTTTATAGCCTCAATCCATTCCGTAGCTAGTTTTGAAGAGGTACTTAATTTCAAATTTCTAGTGATAATAATATTTAGGAATAGTGAAAACACGAAAACAGTAAGAGCATAATTAACAATCTGTGCATTAATGCTTAAGCCTAAAAATCCAATTAAATTGATAATCCCGACTGTTGCGAGCATCAACATAGCAAAAAGCATGAAATCCCCTACTAGTAGCCAGACTAGACTGGCTCTGGAAATACCACTTCCTCTCAAAACATAGGCCAACAGGACAAGATAGATAATAGTAACCGCGTAAAGAGCGTATAAAATCCGTCCCTCTATTAAAATCAATGTGGTTGGGTTGTAAACCAAAACTTGAAACTCGGTTATTTCTCCAAGTTTCTCTGTGTAATCATCTTCGAGTTCTGAGAGTTCTTCTAAGGTGACATTTTGATAATAAATTTGATATTTACCATCGTCAAATGCGTCAATTCGATCAAATTTCTTTAATTCTTGAATTTTTACTCGAACCTCTTCAACTTCTTTTTCTTCTGTCAGTTTAAAAGTCACAACATTACTACTTGAGTAATCCACACCTAGATTTAATCCACCGAATAGCAATACACCTAGTAAAACTAATAAAGGTATCAAACTCGCCAGTATAATTTTTAATAGTCTATTTTTTTGCACTTTTAATTGGACGCATAAATATTTTAAATATTGGAATAAAGAAAATGATTTTATAGATTTGCCATACTAATACTCCCATAATTATCACCTGAATGAATTGGTTTACAGAAGCAGTTAGTAGATTTTCGAAGAATATTATAAGTGGAACTAATATCAAAACGCTAAAAATCGGTCTCCAACCATTTAATGAATATGACTCGGTAAATTCTTCTAATAATTTAGTGTTCTTTTTAAATTTATTAACTTTTAAAACTGTAAAAATTTGCTCTAAAACAAACAACGTCACAACAAGCTGTAAAGCGAATATAAGCGATAGACTTAGATTTAAATTTAGAATTTTATGTAGTGTGATATTAATAATTGAGAATAAGAAAGTCGCTAGGACTACATAAAGAGCTCTTTTTCTTAAAATCACAACTATTAGTAGAGTCAAAAAGCCTACCAAAGCAATAGTTATCAACTTTGCATTTAGTAATGCATCATTTCCGTAAGTAGGACTGACCACAACCGAAGGATTTGCAATTACAGTAGTATCCAAGCTAGGACTACTCATCACTGCTCCCAAAACTGCATTATTTAGTTTACTGTCCACAAGAGTTGTATAGAGTAAAATTCGATCATGTTCTTGATATGGATCCATATAATATCCGCTTGCTTGTAATGCCACAAAAGAACCATCTAGTGAAAAAATAAGGGGTGTTCCAGTTGATATGTTTGATAATAGTGCCATTTGTAGTTTCTGTTTTGACTCAGGCTTGAAAACTATTTCTAAACCGAAATTATTAGGCGTTTCAGGATCTCCAGAATATATCCTAGAATCGGAAATCACACTCATACTTAATATATCGCTATTTGTAATCCCTGATGATCTTCTTCCGTCCGTAATCGATACACTCTCAGTCTCAGCGTTTTCCAACGCCTCAGGGTCATCAACCAGTACATCCAAAATACCTGGACTCGATAGAACTTGAACCAAAGTTGTTTCAATTTCTTCAGGTGTGGTTAAATGAAGTTGGAAAACTTCATCCTCAAGATTATAAAAACTTGTAAATTCGAAATCTCGTAGACCAATCAAAGCCATCCTTCGAGCAATTGTTTCTTCGACTTGTTTGAATTTCTCAACTTTGTCACCATCGTGATTTTTCAAATCTATATCGAAAACAACCAAAGAACCACCTTGTAAATCAAGTGCAGGTTTATAAGAGAAAGAATCTTGTATTATTTGGAGGTTTAAATCGGTCGGATTTGGATTGGTGATTTCGTAGGACTTATCTTTGTATGTGAATGAAATAGTAGGAATTGCTATAACTAAAGCTACAAAAGCGAGAACTGCTATAAAAAATAACTGTACTTTATATTTCATTACACTGAGAACAATAAGGGCTAATTCTATCAGTTGGATTGTAGTTTGTATATATTTACCCCATAGATTTTCCGCGTTATAATCACGAAGTGAGTAATTTTCTATGGATAAACGATTAAAAAGAAATCTTAATCTCTTCTATCTAACTAGAAGCTTTTTTATTCCATTTTTCTGGCTGGCAGTTTTATATATTTATCTGACAGAAAATAAAGGTCTAAGCCCGGCTTCCACAATGTTTCTGCTTAGTTTACAAGAATTCTTATTAATATTTTTGGAAGTTCCAACAGGAGTAATTGCGGATAAAATCTCACGTAGAGTTTCTGTTGCTTTAGGATATATTCTCACCTCCTTACCATTTCTAATTATTCCTTTCACCGATAGTTATTTATTATTTATTGCAATTTTTTCAATCAAAGCAGTAGGAAAAGCCCTGACTTCTGGTGCGGATAATTCACTTCTTTACGATCTACTTTCAGACTACAACTCAACAGAGCTATACAAAAAAATCCTCAACAAATCAAAGTCGTTGATGATGCTAGTCACCGCTGTATGTATTTTTATTGGAGGGTTCTTGGCTGAAATTAATATCGAACTAACCTTAATTCTGCCTTTCCCTTTAATGTTAATTGGAGCTATATCGGTAATTTTGATGGACGAACCAGAAACTTCTAGAAAAGCAAAAGAAATTCAACAACAAAATTATCTCAAACATACCACAGAAGCTTTTCGTAGTATTCTTGGGAACAGACAACTTTTAATACTATCTCTTATTTGGTCAATAGTTATGGGGTTGATTGTTAATTTAAAGTGGATTTATACTCCAATTTTCCAAGCCCTGGAATTGAACCTAGCCGTCATAGGAGGCCTGACAACAGGATTATATCTATTGAGATCTATCTTAGCCTTCATCAGCGTCAGATTGATGCAGATTGATAATTTAAAATCGTTGCCGCTATACTCAATAATTCTTTCAATTTCATTTATCTTCCCAGTCCTTGTGTATAGCCCAGTTATTGTTATCATAGCATTAATCAGCATTACTCTCTTTTCGGAGACTTTGATGGCCATCTCGGAAGAGGAAATTCAGTTAAAAATTCAAAGTAAAAATAGATCTACTGCAATGTCGGGAATAAATTTGATTTCTAGTGTAGTTGCAACAATTATGTTAAACGGATTTGGAATGTTTAATAACGATTACGGTATTAAAATATCTCTAATATTCTTATGCTTAATACTTTCGTTGAATATTTTCCTAAGTATTTATTATAGGAGATTGAAATTATCAAAAATTTAAATGAGTTGATAAATCTACCAAGCACCACCTCCACCACCACCTCCGCCTCCTCCAGAGAACCCTCCTGAGAAGCCACCTCCTCCACTCCAGCCACCTCCTGATGCAGTACCTGAAGATGATGGACTGACAGTCATCGCGCTAGCTGTCGTGGTATTGAAATTTGATAAAGAATTTACTAAATAGATGGTATTGAATGTACTTATATCGCCCTCATACCAATCAGGTTTGCCTTTGTATATATCTTTGAATTTTTCTGCCCATTGTTTCTCAATTCCAAAAACAATTGCGTAAGGTAAAAATTTCTCAAAAGTTTCTGGGGTTAAATTTTGTACACGATATTTTTCGGCTGTTTCCATATACATTTTAAAACCAAGTACTTTGTGAAAAACCTTTGAACCTAATTCAGTTTTTGAAGGCATATGTTTGGATAGGAATAATATGATAATACCTAATATACATAAGGTGATTGCCAATCCAATAAAAATTGGCAAGATAGTGGATACAATTACCAAACCAACCGCCACAATAATCATAACGAAACCAATTCCCAGATATTTCGTTCTCACACTATCAGGTTTCTCTTCAAAATACTTTGCGGATACAAGTTCTTCATAAATCTTCTTTTTAATTCCTGGAAGTCTTTTATAAAATTTATTCTTTAGATCATTTGTAGTAATTCTTTCTTTAGTGCCAAACACAGCGTCCATCAAATCTTTTTCTGGTTCTGATAGGTTGTTAAATTCTTTCTGTTTAATTAACTCAAAATCTGCCTTTTTTAATTTAATTCCTAGTACTTCTTTAGCACCAAATTCTTTAATTTTTATATATCCTCGATAAGCAAGATCAATTATCGATGATGTAATATCTTTAATATCAACCATTTCATCTTTCAGAGATCCAAGTAAGTAAGGACGTATTTCATCTGGGGGGCTATATTCGGGAACAATTATTTTTTTATCAATTTGATCGCGACCTTTTTTCTTCCATAATTGATAAATTTTAAATGTACCTATAGGTAGCAGTAACACTCCAATAATATTAGCTGCAATTATGAGTGCTACTTTAAGAAGCTCGGATTTTGTATAATCGAGTGATACTTCTAAATCTTTTACCTCTCCAGGCTCAAGTTTGATATTAAATTCTTTTGGGATCCTCCCTTTATGACTAAATACTAATTTATGCTCTCCGGGTGGTAAGCCAGAAATTCTATCTTTAACTCCTTCAAATGTAGTCAAATTATTTATTACTAAATCTTGTTCTTTTGGATCCATGATTAAATTCAGGGTTGCATATCGCTCAATCATCCCTTTTGGCATCTTCTGTAATATTGTGAGGCTTTCCCCTGGAAATAGATTATTTTTGGATATTATCACTCGAGAGTTATTATTTGCTGTTTCTACCTGATATTCATTTCCATGACCTGGTACCGATAAACTCAAATTCGAGGAATCTACTGGACCAGGGTAATTCAAGGTAACCCTGGCTTTTTCTACCATTACATCTCTATCTTCAAAAATCGCGTTCCAGTAAAGTAAATCGTAGTCATCATAATAGTTCGGTGCTCCATAAACCCTATATTTTATAGTTATGCTTTTGGTTTCGTTAGAAAAATTAATACCCTCCTCAGAAAAGATCCAATTTAGGCTAAATAATTTTTCACCACCCTCAGTTTTGTTTAAAACAATATATTTGTCAGGATCGGCAACCGATCGACCTTGGCTATCTAGGGAGATTTCATCAGGTTGGGCTCTATCGAGAATGTTTCTATTATCATCACGTACTTCTAAAATATCGAGTGTCTCGAATCCACCACATTGTAAATATTGATTTTCTTTACATCGCTGAAGTTGTTCTTCTGAAACAAGTCTAATATCTCTTACCATTGCGTGATACACACCATCGAACCTATACCTGAGGACCTCAGTAACATCCATTGTAGAATCTGCATTCTGATCGATAGTTACATCAATAGATTCGTAGACATAACTCCTATCTTGGGCATTTACGACCTCGGGGGTAATAAATATGAAACCTAATGAAAGAAAAAAGGCGACTATAAAATACTTACAATAACTAATGTATTTAGTCATGACAGTTGTTATTTGGTTTTTTCTTCGGAAAAATCTACTTTAACGTTTTGCTTTTCAGTTTC
>JAGQLL010000003.1:12586-21418 GCA_020429395.1 Candidatus Dojkabacteria bacterium
TTCTTGAATCCTAACACTCCACCAATAAGATTGTTTGGAAAAACAGCAAGTTTTAGATTAAATTCGCGAACAGCGCCATTGTAGTAACGTCTAGCTCCTTGGATTTCTTCTTCAATTGTTTGAAGAGTTTTTTGTAAATCTAGGAAATTCGCATCTGCTTTTAACTCTGGGTAATTTTCCGCAACTGCGAATAAGGTTTTTAAGGTTGAAGTAAGTTCACCTTCGATTTTCCCTTTTTCCTCAATACTATCGGTCTTCATCGCTGCCGATCGAAGCTCTGCAATCTTCTCAAATGTGCCCTGTTCGTGTTTGGCATAGCCTTTCACGGTTTCGACAATGTTTGGAATCAAGTCATAACGTCTTTTAAGTTGCACGTCAATTCCACTCCATGCTTCCTCAACTAATACTCTTAGTTTGACCAAACCGTTGTAAAGTGCAATGACAAAACCTATTAACCCCAAAAGTACTGCGCCTATGATAACTAATACTGGTAATCCTGCTAACATTTTATTTATTTAAAAATTAAATTAATTAATAGATATTCTCCAAGTTTCAATAGTGTCAAAACGCTCTTCTAGATTGTTAATTTTTGAGATATCAACGTTTTTGACCCTTTTGTTTATTATATAAGTTTCTTTTGGATGGTACAAGAAAATCACAGGTACGTCCTCAGCGATTATCTCTTGAAATAGGGTATATTTGGCTTTTCTTGTTTCTTTATTTGTAATTTTCCTCGCATCGTCAAGAATGTCATCAATTTCAGGAATTTTTTTGGTAACAACCCTACCTTGTTTTTCTGGATCAGGTACTACTGCCAAGACTTCTCGGGATGATCTATATGAACTAATATTTAAACCTGGGTGGCTTATCTGGGAACTATGAAATAATTCATATCTATCAGGGTCTAAAAATGTTTGCACACCAAAAAGTAAGGACCCAAACTGTTTTGGAATTATATATTCATCTCGCACCTTAGCCAAACTCTCAGGAACTACTTTTACATTGATTCCCACTTCAGCTAGATCCTGCTTTATTACGGTAGCTATCTTTTCTCTATCATCGTTGTCTACATAAAGTAGTTCGAATTCTAGTTGTTTACCATCTTTTTCTCGATATAGCCTACCTGGAGGCAAAACCCACCCAATTTCTTCCAGGAGTTCCGCAGTTTTTACTGGATCGTAGGTGTATCTGTTTACATCTGCGTAAGCAAAGGAGCTTTTGGGAATAGAACTGTCAGATGCCTCTGCATATCCTAGTAATGTTTCGACAATTCTTTCTTTGTTGATTGCTGAAGAGATTGCTTGTCGCAACTTCTTCTCCGCAAATAATTCATTGTCCAAATTGAAGTACATTGCCCAGTATTGGTTGTAAATGACATCACTTGTGAGAACCTCTGTAGCATAGTTGTCACTTAAGTCACGTAAATTGTCTATGCTAAGTCCTGCCAGACCATGAATCTGCCCAGATTTAATTGCGTTTACAGCACTTATTTCGTTTGGAAATAGATCAAATTTAAGTATTTCAATAGTTATCTCCTCTCTGTACGCCAAATTCCTCCTCAAAGTAATAGATTGAGTTTCGACCCTTTGTAGACGGAAAGGACCGGTACCAACTGGATTTCTGTTTAAAATCGGGTCAGATGTGTTTATATTTTGAGGATTTACATCAGAAAGCATATGTTCAGGTAATATCTTGAAGCTCATAGCCTCGAAAAATGAAGGAATTACAGTATCTTCTTGAAAGGAAACATCAAATGTTTTGTCGTCGATCACATTCATCTTCAGATTGACCGCAGCTCTAGAATGGATTGTGCTAGTCTCGGCCGAATCTTCTAGTTGTTGTAATAGTTTGAAAGTAGCAGAGACATCTTTAGATGTAAGCGTTTCGCCATCATGCCATTTCACACCTGTGAGGAGATGGAATCTATAACGACTTCCATTATCAAGGGTCTCATAATTTTCAA
This sequence comes from Candidatus Dojkabacteria bacterium, assembly GCA_020429395.1. Lineage (GTDB taxonomy): Bacteria > Patescibacteriota > Dojkabacteria > B142 > OLB20 > JAJTYI01. Next base: position 14,550 of record JAGQLL010000003.1, read on the forward strand.
TCAAAACATTTTGAATATTTCCACTCTGGTCGATTCTAATTAAACTTTCGTAAACTAAGTCACCGAGGTCTTTTTCCAACTGGATTTCACTGACTATTAATGGACTGACTCTGTTTAGTTGCCTAAGTTGACCATTGTTATCGATACCGACAATTACTCCCTCAACAAAGGTGTTTGTATTAATTTTAAAGAAGGCATTTACATTCTGAGATATAAGAGAAACAACTCCTACTGTCACAAATATTATGGTAAAAAAATGACTAAACGGTCTGGAATCTTTGTAAAGCTCAGCCAATCGGATAGCAGGAGAAGAATTGCCCACGAATAGTAAATCAGGAATATTCCAAAGATAACTTCTAACTGAATAAATGAGTTTTTGGAGCGATTGTAATATAAAAAGCATTTTTAAGTAGCATTAGCTATAGCAATAGCCAATCCTACAACAACAAATAGAACGATAAGCACGATAGTTGCATTGAAAAAGAACTTCTCTGCGCCTCTTTTTGAGCGGTAACTTTCACCACCACCTGAGCCACCAAACATAGTACCTAATCCGGATCCTTGTTGTTGTAGAAGGATAAAAATAACCAATAAAACACCAATTAAGATAAACACTAGGTTGAGAATGTTCTTTATGTCCATTTTGAAAATTGTTAATTTAGAATTTCCCTTTGTTCAGGAACTGTAAAATTATACTACAAATGTTCGAAAAGACAGAAACAAATCCTATTACGGAGAGTGCATTTGGTAATGTCAATAATTTAGGAGTTGTAAACCATATAAAATCAAAGTCACCGACAAAACCACGTGAAAAACTCATGATATCAGGCATTGTCACCGATATTACCCATAGAAAAATAAAAGTTAGTCCACCACCTATTAATAATTTCCCCCACACATTCTTGGGAAATCTGAAGAATCTTAATATTTCGGGCAATACTAAAACCAATAATCCATAAATAGCTGCTGTAATAAAATACCCCGCAGAACCATTTGGGCTTGTAACTCCTGGCATAGTGCTTACAACAAGCCAAAAAACCATAAAATGAATTGCGAAATGTTCTATATTTTTAAGCATAACATTGAGTAATAATTAGAATATTGTAGTTCAATCAGAGAATTGTCTCAAGCTACTTCTGTACCGACAAATTCTTCTCCTCTTAAATATTTCCCGCAGTTCTCTAGATCTTCACCTCCTAAAATTACAAATTTTAATTTTCTTTCCATTGCCATTCTACTGGCAATTGGGTCTATTGGATAATTCCCTCCTGGTTCATGCTTATCTTTATTACCAATAATATCGAGATATTCTTTCCATGAAATTTTTGAAAGCCTTTTTGCCTGAGGATTTAATTTCGGATCAGAATCATAAACGCCATCAACATTTTTCAAGCTCACTACGACTTTAGAATTCAACATATCACCCGCCAAAATTGCATCTACATCACCACTATGACCTGGTCTTCCACCCCCTCCCACTTTGATTTTACGATTAATTACGAACTTTTCTTTATTACCTTCATAATAATCCTCATACTTTATGACATCTTCGTCTGCTAATTGAGCAAAATAAGCATTGACCAAATACGCATGAAGAACATTAACTGTTGTACCTACCCAATGTATGCTCAAATCATTTTCCACACCTGCTTCTCGTGCAAGATCACGATACTTACGCATTGTGTAGCCACCTCCTACCGCAATAAAGAATTTTGTATCTACAAGAGCAGGGTCAGTAAGGACATCTTTTAGTCCTGACAGATAGCCATAATCAAACACTTCTGTTTCACTTTTCGACAACAATGATCCTCCTAATTTAATGACAATAGTTGATCCCATAAAATGATAGTAATATTTAAGATTAACAACATTATTAACACAAAAATAACAAATAATCAGAAATTTTTCAGTATTTTGTTATTAAATTAAGAAAATTTATTAATCAAATGGATATCTTTATAAAACATTTTGAGAATATTATTAATGCAACTCTCAAAAAACAGGAGCGAAACTTTCTATCAGAACTACGGCTCACCGAAGCAATTCTTCGGTCAGATATAAACGAATTAACCGCTAGAATTAATAAACTAATAGAAATACGGTCTCCATAGAAAATAAATTTTAAAATTTCAGTTGTAATTAACTCGCATTGCTTTAGAATATAAGTACAATGAAAATATTAACTGCCCAACAGATCAAATTGCTTGAATCTGCAACACTGCAGACTCAAAATATCCAAGAACTGGACCTCGTGAAGAGGGCAGGACAGTCATTGTTTAAAGCAATTATTTCAAAATTAAGATATCACTCCGAATTCGTAATATTTTGTGGCACTGGGAAAAATGGTGCCGATGGTCTCTATTGTGCAAAATTATTAGCCGAGATGGGTCATAAGTGCAAAGTGTTTGTTATTAAGTTATCCAAATCTCCCAATGACACTTTCATGAAGATACTCGATCAACTCGACCAGACGCTAGTACCAGTTGAATACATCAACTCTATTAATAATTTCCCAAAAATTCGTTCAAATACCATAATCATAGACTCGATCATAGGTACCGGCTTAAATCGACCTTTGAAAGGTGTCGTTTCAGACCTGGTTAACAAAATCAATGCAACTAGAAAAAATGTTGTAATTTCTGTCGACCTTCCGACAGGACTTATGGCAAATGAATTATCTAGCTCCACTGACATTGTTGAGGCAAACTACACATTCACATTCGAAACTCCGAAGCTTACCCTATTACTACCTGAAAGCTATCCTTATGTTGGGGAATGGAAGGTTTTACCAATTGGACTAGATGAAAAGTATTTAAATAAAATTGAAACTCACCTTCAATACATTGATTCAGATTCTGTAAAGTCCCTCTCAAAGAAACTACATAGAGCAAAATTCTCCCACAAAGGGGATTTTGGTCACACTCTTGTTGTAGCAGGAAGTAAAGGGAAAATGGGAGCGTCGATTTTAACCACAAAATCCGCACTCAAAAGTGGCGCAGGATTGGTAACCGCGCTTATCCCCTCAACCGGTTACGAAATAATGCAAATTTCTGTGCCTGAAGCGATGACAATAACTTCCAAAGATGATGAATTTATTGGAAATATTGACATTGACCTAAATACTTACAAAACCATCGCTATTGGACCTGGTCTTGGAATGTCTGTAGAAACAATAAAAGCACTTAAAAGCCTATTACGCAAAGTTACATACCCGATTGTGATAGATGCTGATGCTATAAATATCATTGGTGCAGATCGCTCAATTCTTGAAGAAATTCCAAAGAATTCTATCTTCACACCACACATAAAAGAGTTTGACAGGTTGGTAGGACCATCAGCCAATTCTATTCAACGTATAGAGAAACTCAAGACTTTCGCCACTAGATATAATCAAGTTGTAGTTCTTAAAGGAGCACATACCACAATATCTTTTCCAAACGGACTGGTATTGTTCAATTCTACTGGTAACCCAGGCATGGCAACGGCTGGTTCTGGAGACGTTCTCGCTGGCGTAATTGCAGGAATGCTCTCACAAGGGCTAAAAAGTGCTCAAGCAGCTATTTTGGGTGTTTACTTTCATGGACTTGCAGGTGATTTTGCAAAAAAAGAGTTAGGAGTGATTGGAATTAATGCTACCGACATAATTAAAAACATCCCTAAAGCCATTAATAGCTTCTGATCCGATACCTAAGCTACAATAAAAACTTTCTCTAGGTTTTATTTATATATAGTCTTCTAAAGATTTGCTTTCAGCATTCCTGAAAGTTACAATATAAAAAATTTCAATTATTCAGATGAATTTGTTCCTTAGCAAGGTATATGCTCAAGTTGATGGAGTGGCCTCTCCAACAATACCTTTCACCCCGCCTGGGAGTATAACTCCTACGACAGCTGGACCCACCACAGCGGTTGTTGGACCATCGATTTCCTTAACTTCTGAGGAAACTACACTTGAAGTCGGAATGACATCAAAAATTCAAGTGGTGATTGATACTCAGCTTCAACCGATTAGCCAATACTCTATCCAGCTTCTTTTCAGTCCTGAATATTTACGAATTGTAGATTTCGATGACAGTACAGATAGTATTGAGATTGATTTCAGAGATACATTCTTCGACGAAACAATCAACGAAGTATCACAACAACAAGGAATTATCACATTGAGTGCAGAAAACCCTGCCGGATCATCTAGTATTACAAATCGAGTCATCGCAGAAATTGAAGTAGAAGCACTAAAAGCAGGATTTGCGGAAGTTTCGATCGGTCGGGAAAGTACTAACTTACTCACACCTGGATCTGAAGACATTTTACAAACGATTAATACTGTTGAATTTGTGATAGGTGGAGATGGTCAAACAGAACCCACAACAGTAGTTCCAACCACAAGTAATAATCCAAACGTAACAATTCTACCCTCAAGTGAAATTCCATTACCTAGCCGTACTCCTGATACAGCTATTACCGATAATCTTCGAGCCCCAGCTGCCCTTATTTTAGGTGTATTCCTGATATCCATGGGAAGCTACTTCATCAAACTTAGAAATACGGATGCTATTAAGAAAAATTGAGCAGGAGAAGGTATTTATGAATACCATTATCCGAATTACCCTATTCTCAGACAAACCCACCATCTACACACAGGAGAAAATCCAAGATGCATTCGGATGCTTTGATCAAGTTGTAAAAAAATACACAAGATTTTCTCCCAAAAGTGAACTTTCTGTATTAAACAACTCTGGAGGTAAACCTATGAAAGTTTCAGCTGAACTATTTATGTTAATTGAATACATGCTTGAATTAGCAAACCAAACTAATGGTAGCTATGATCCAACAATAATTGACCTACTTGAAACGTATGGATATGATCAAAAATCGAATTTTGAAAGCCTAGGCGATCCAAACCTTTTCAATAAAATTCAGAAACTGATTAAAATACGGCCGCACTTTAGCACTATAAAGTTAGATAAGAATAACTTAACAATTGAATTAGCTAAAAGGCAGAGATTAGACCTTGGTAGTGTAGGTAAAGGATATGCTATTGATTTAGCATACGACTTACTTGAAGAATTTCCTTCTTTCATGATTAATGCAGGTGGAGACATAAGAGTAAAAGGTCCTAAACCTGATGGGGGAGTATGGGAAATTGGCTTACAAAGAACACAACCTCCTAACAAACGCGTAATCGGAGAGGAGTTAATTGGTAAAATTCAGATAACAAAGGGAAGTTTATGTGGTTCTGGTGGTTGGGCGAGAAAAGTAAAATTTTTTCATCATTTATTAAATCCAAAAACTGGAATGCCTATTAATTCTATTAGCCAAACATTCACATATGCCAAAACTGCTATGGAGGCAGATGCGTGGGCTACAATTCTATTTACACTAGGAATCAAGGGATTAAAACTCCTTGAAGAGCAAAGTATTTCTGGTTTGGTTGTAGGAAATGATGGATCGATCAGTTACACAGGAGATATTTTCTCAAAAGTGTAATGATTTATGCATAAACTTGTTTATGTTATTATTCTTTTTTAAATGATCTTATGAAAGTAATAATTTTTGCAGGAGGTCATGGCCTTCGAATGTGGCCAATTAGCAGGAAAAATTCCCCAAAACAGTTTGAGCAGATGTTTAATGGCAAATCAACACTCCAACTTATGGTCGAAAGAGTTGAGAGTCTAGTTGGACTTGAAAATGTATACATTTCAACAAATAACAAATTCAAAGAGATTATAAGGGAGCAAATTCCCGCACTCCCTGCGGAGAATATCATTTACGAGCCTGCTAAACGTGATTTAGCACCTGCCGTCGGTCTAAGCATGATGAAACTACACGAAATGGGAGTAGACGAGCCAGTTGCAATTCTTTGGTCTGATCATCTCATCAAGGATAATCCAGAATTTCAGAAGGCAATGCAGGTTGGGGAAAAATTAATTATCGAAAACCCTAATAGATTCGTTTTTACCGGAGAAATACCAAGATTTGCCAACAATAATATTGGCTGGATTAATATTGGAGAGGTTGAGAAGAATCTAGATGGTATTGATGTTTACAGCTTTGAAGGATGGACTTATAGACCAGCAATCGACCTATGCAATCGACTTTTTGAATCAGGCAAAGCGATATGGAATACCGGTTATTTCATTACTTCGGTAAAATTTGTGATAGAAAGATACAGAGAACATATGCCCGAGATGACTCAGAAACTCGAGCAAATAATAGAGAATCCCGATCTTATGGAAGATATTTATCCAACTTTGGAATCAATATCTTTTGATGATGGAATAGTCGTTAAAACAAACAAAGATCAAGCAGTAGTTCTAAAAGTGGATATGGGATGGAGCGATCCAGGTTCTCTATACGCACTTAAAGAAGCTTTAGTTTCAAACACCGACGACAATTTTGTAAAAGGGAGAGCCATCACTCTCGACAATAAAGATTCCATGATATACAACCAAAATGATGCTCAATTAGTGACCACTATAGGACTTGATGGTTTTGTCGTAGTTAACACAGGAGACACAATCCTGGTTTGTCACAAAGACAGAATTCAAGATATCAAAGAATTACTAAAAAAAGTTGAAGAAGAGGGTTACGAAGAATACTTATAAATACAATCATTAGGTTATGGCACAGAAAGCTATTCGAGAATATTACGGCAAAAAACTTCTTTTCTCCCAGCTCCCAATGTTGATGGATGATTTCAAACAGAGCTATGAGGGATTATTAATCGATAGTCAGATTATTCCCTCCCTCAGTAATTGGCCCGATTTTGAAAGCGGTTATGTAGTCAAGCCTGATGAATTATTTGGAAAAAGAGGGAAAAATGGATTGGTTTTTATTAATAAAGATAAAAAAGCAGTTCTTGATTGGAT
>JAGQLL010000004.1 GCA_020429395.1 Candidatus Dojkabacteria bacterium
GGACCAAGTAGTCTAGCGAGTGATTTTTCTAGGGCACGAAGACAACAGGAAGTGATAGAAGCTTTGAAGGATCGTGCTCTTGCACAGGATATGTCAATTGCTGATAGAGCTTCGACTTACTGGAAATTAGTACAAAATTTTATCGATAATATCGATACGAACATTGGTTTTGAAGATATACTAGCTGGATTAAGTCACCTTGAAAAAGCTTCTAAAGATCCAATAAAAGTTGTGCTCGACCCCAATTTTGGAGGAATAAATAAATTCATAGTTACTGATTCTTCAAGTGGTGCTTACTACATCAAACCTAAAGATCCTACATATGCAAAGATTCATGATGAATTAGATAATATCTGGGAAAATGCTGAGTTATACAAAGAAAGTCCAGGAATTTTAGTGATAAATAGGGGGAAAACATATCTACCTACAAATCATCCGGTCAAGTTAGCAGAGAAAGAGATTCCGTTCACATCTTTTTTCAATTATAAAAACGAATTCAATAAAGCTGATTTTGTTGGTGTAAAGATTGTAGATTTTACGGATGGACAAATGCCTGAAACACTAAAAATGCTAAAAAACGAAATCCCCGGATCTGAAGTAGCTGATTATATTGATTTAGGTTTGACGAGAAGCAAAGATGAAGAAGATTTCGTGATTTTAGTAGGCTTAACCATATCTGTTACTCCTTCAACTAAACTAACAACTCAGTAAAATGGGTAAAATATCCTCTTCACTAAACACACTCTTTTATATTAGAAAATCATTCCAATACATAAAAGCAAATAAATGGAGTTGGAAGTACTTATTAGTTCCATTTATATTAAATTTAATACTCTCAATCGTACTTTGGGTCTTACTTTTTAATCTTATACAAAATTTTGTATTGGGATTAAGCTTTTTGAGTGTAATTCCCGGTTTCTTAACAGGTGTAATTTCTTTTTTAGTTTTGGTAATTACGTTTCTAACAACTATCTTCTTGTTTTTCCTTCTTGCAAATATTATTGCATCTCCTTTCAATGGATTGTTAACCGATAAAATGCTTACAAAGGCAGGGGTCGAATCAGAGAACAAAACTGATTTAGTAAGTTTGGTTGTAAGAGAAATTATTAGAGCAATTAAATTTGAAGTTCTTAAGATATTTTTGGTTATTGTTTTGTTTGTTTTAAGTTTAATTATCTCTATAGTACCTGTTATTGGTGTTGTCCTAGCTGGAGTTATCAATTTTATAGGAAATACTTACCTTTCTCTGGTTGATTATTTTGATCCTGGTCTGTCATACAAAGGTTATAATGTTTCTGGAAAATTTAAATATGTAAAGAATATCATCAAAGAAAGTTGGGGCTTTTTCCTACTTAGTGGTTTAATCATGTATATTCCTTTCATTAATATTATTTATATTCCGCTCGCTGTAATCACAGCAAATTTAGTCCTTATAGAAAAGAATAAATCTTGAACTGTTTTTACAATAGTAGTGTTGGAATTGATCCGCTTTTCGTGTTATCTTATATACATATTACAAAGAAATCATTCCTTATGACTTTATGGAGAAAGAAATTGATATCTCAACTTTAGTTGAGGCAATCGCAAAATTGAAGAACGAAGATGAAATACAAGCATTTTTATCTGATATACTCACCAAGTCTGAGCAATCAACACTAACTATGCGATTAAAAGTGGCAAAATTATTAGATAAAGGATCTCCCTACAAACAAATAGAACGTGAGACAGGTGCAAGTTCTGCTACAATCGCTAAAATCAGTGAATACTTGAAATATGGATATGATGGATATCGAACAGTTATCGAAAGATTAGATAATAAATAATTATTAATTAATAAAACATGGCAATGTCCAGTAACAATCCAGTAAAACCTTTGGTTGATGCTTCGGAAATTACTTCTCAAGCAAGCAAACCAATGTCAAAAAGTCTTAATAAAAAACCCGTCATTATAGTGGTGGTAGGGGTTCTCTTATTGATGACGATTGTATTTGGGATTTATTACTTTTTTGTTTACAGAGATAATGTTGACCAAACTGAGGAAGTGAATGCTAGTGTATTCATACCTGATGAAGATGAGATTGATTATTTAAATGAAAAATACAATTTCAAAATGATAGTCAAACGTGATTGGAATATCAATGAATTTGGCACAAAAGTCGAATTTAATGTAGGAAATGATGGCAAAATCTATTTCGAGGCATTCGAAGATAGTGAGTTTGCAAATATTAGCGAAATTGATGAGAGATTCTGTCAGTCTTTCGAGGAAGGGTTTAAAGAAGGTTTATCTGGAAATGAACTTGCCAATAATTTCAATTTCCAACTATTTGAACAGAACGGATTAAACGGGTGTACAGCCGAAGGTGAGATTTTAGAAGGATTCAGACAGAAATACAATGTTTTTTACAATCCAGAACTAAAATTGGTCTATAGTATTTTCTACACTTCTGCTAATCCTGAGAACGAGGCTGTTCTGACAGAATCTATAGCAAGTTTTAGGCTTGCTGACTGATAATCGCTCCGCCTAAACAGATATCGTTATCGTAAAACACGATACTCTGTCCTGGAGTTATTGCTCTTTGTGGTTCTTCAAATAAAAATTCATTAGTGCTTAGATTTATATCTCCTTTTGATGGTTTATGTCTGTATCTGATAGAAGCACTAATGTTGTTTTGTTTTTCATCATTTGGATTTATCCAATGAATGTCTTCAAACTTAACAGTATTAGTATATAAAGCTGGATTATCTTTTCCTTTTGCAACATACAATATATTTTTTCCTGAGTCCTTCGACACGACATAATATGGCATCCCAGCTCCTCCAATACCAATTCCTTCACGTTGCCCAATCGTATAGAACATAACTCCGTCGTGTGTGCCTATAATTTCGTTTGAATCAATATCTATAATATCACCAATTTTCACAGCGATATTTTCACGTAGGAAATCTTGTACGTCGATTTTTCCTATGAAACAGATGCCCTGGCTGTCTTTCTTTTTGGAATTCGGTAATTTGAATTTTTCGGCTAGCTCACGGACTTCAGTTTTTTGTAAATCTCCAATAGGAAATAGTGACTTACTAAGTTGTTCTTGATTTAATCTGTGTAGAAAGTAAGATTGATCTTTGTTTTGGTCAATACCTTTTAAGAGTTGAAAACTATTCCCATTTTCCTCAATCCTAGCATAATGTCCCGTGGCAATTAGATCTGCTCCTGATTCTGTCG
>JAGQLL010000005.1:0-1982 GCA_020429395.1 Candidatus Dojkabacteria bacterium
TCTAAAGTTGCTGTATTGATATTGATCTTTGATGAATTGTCAGAGCCCATAGGGCCTACTATGTTTTTAGAGCCGTTTTTGTAATCAGGTAATGCAGGTATGTAGATTTTCTGCCTGTCCTCAACTATTCCTGAAAGTGAAATATCCTTATGCACGGTTTCCAAATCAGCAAACTCTGTAAGTCCACCTGCTAATTCTATTAATTCAATAACCATTAACGATCTTGATATTTCATATACACCCGGACTGAGCACTTGACCTGTAATTTCTACATATCGGAAATCTTCATTAACCATGTCTTCATTAGCTTTTTGTATAGAAGAACTTTTCTCTGAAGAAGAAAAATCAAGATTATGTCCTTGCCCATTAGCAAAGTATAATCCGATCAATAGTATTGGGATGACACCCAATGCAATAAGAATTCTTTGTTTTTTTGAAATATTTTTGATATCCATAACAGATTTTAATCTCTGTTCCTGGAAAAATTATGAGGGATTATCTTTTTTCGATCTTTATTGTATTGATTGTTATATCTTTTGTAGGTCGAGGTTCTTCTAGAATACTTAAATCTACTTCGAATTTTGAAATTTCATCCAATAACTCTTGCCCTTTGACCACCTTTGCGAAAACCGTATGCCTACCTTCTAATTTACGTACCTTTTCCTCCCCTCTCTCCCCGAGTACTATAAAAAATTGACTACCATTAGAATCTGCTTCTGAATTTGCCCAAGCTATGGTGTACTTATCTAGAGGAACGCTAGTCACATCAGTATTATTTTTATACCCATCTTTTTCTAGATCATTTCTCTGATCATCTGATAATTCTAAACTATCCCAGTTAATCTCATCATTTATCGTATAACCTGGATTTCCAAATTTATCGTCTGATTTATCTGGTGTTAAGGTATTTCTACTTCCACCTTGTAGTATCAAATCTGGAATAAATCTATGAAAAGAAGTTCCATCGTAGTATTTACTCTCTGAAAGGTAAACAAAATTCTCTACAGAATTAGGTGCATTTTTTTCTAACAAGTCTAACTCAAGAACTCCAATATTTGTTTCAAGAACTGCAAAGTAGTCATCTCCTTCATCATTTGATTCTTCTATTTCTTCTTCGGACTGACCCTCAGTAGTAGGTGTAATACTATTATTACGAAATGGGATTAATACGACATTACTAAGTGATTGACCTTGCGTAAATGCAAGATATAAGCCAATAACGATAAATAATGCTACCGTTGATAGAATATACAATATGTCTTTTTTATCAGCTCCGGGCATCTTTAAAATAGAATACTAAGATATTATTAATTTACTAAACTAACAATTTTATTTTTGATATAGATAAACTTTTTAGGCTTTTCACTCGTAATATATTTATTAAAAGCCCCTTCTTTTAACAAAATTTCTTTTATTTCTAGCTCTTTTGTTTGTTGATTTATTTGTATCGTACCCCTTGTCTTACCATCAATCTGAACTGCTATAGTAACCAACTCATCTTTAAAGCTGTCTTTATTATAAGAAGGCCATTTTTGAGTATGAATGCTAGGCTTATTTCCCATAAGCTCCCATAGTTCCTCGGCAAGATGAGGAATAAATGGTGCCAACATCAAAAGTAGTTTTTCAAGAATTTCTTTTTTCTGACTTTTAGGTAATTTACTTTCATGCTCCGAATACCAATTAATCAATTTCATAAATTCGGCAATCACTGTATTAAACTTAAGATTTTCTAAATCATCTGTTACTTTCATAACAGTTTTATCAAGTATTGAAATATTTAATGGATCGTATGTATTATCAGGAGAATCTATATAATCCTGATAAATTTTATATAATTTATGGATAAATCTGAACATCCCTTTCATTCCTGTATCACTCCAATCACCACCCTGATCAAACGGTCCCATGAAACGTAGGTACATTCTGACGGCATCTGCGCCATATTTATCAAAATACTCATCCGGATTAATCACATTTCCTTT
>JAGQLL010000005.1:2056-11854 GCA_020429395.1 Candidatus Dojkabacteria bacterium
AATGGTTCTTCGAAATCAATATATCCTAGATCGTGTAAAGCCATCGTGATAAATCTAGCGTATAAAAGATGAAGTACCGTATGTTCTTTACCGCCGATATAACTAGTTACAGGACCCCATTTTTTCATACGTTTCACTGCCTTATCTTGTTCCTCGATACTTAGTTTTGGAGTAAATTGTGAATTGTCATTGTTAAAATCGCCACCAAATGGAATTTCAGAATACTCAGTAAATGGATATCTCAAGAAATACCATGACGAATCTACAAATGAATCTGAAACATCCGTTTCTCGCATTGCTTTCTTGCCACAATGAGGACAATCAGTTTCATAGAAATCACTTAGTCTCGCTAAGGCGCCTTTACCACTATCGTCTGGAATCGTATCCTTTTGATTTTCGATTTCAGGAAGTAGAATTGGTAGATTTTCATCTGGCCACCAACCAGGCATTTCCTCTTTATAATATCCCTCGCTACTATTTTTACAAGACTCGCAATAAATCATAGGTATGGGCGGACCCCAGTATCTCTGCCTAGATACGCACCAGTCTCGTAGCCTGTAAGTTATCGTTCTTCTGCCCTCTTTTCTACTCTCTAATTCGTCCATTATCTTTTCTTTCGCATTCATAATATCAAGACCATTTAAAAACTCAGAGTTTATCATTTTTCCGGATTCTTCTTGTACTTGGTCGATCTTCGTGATTTCAGAATTATCACCATCCCTAGAAACCACACGTATGATCTCTAATCCGTATTTTTGGGCAAATTCAAAGTCTTTTTTATCATGACCGGGGACTCCGACAACCGCACCTGTTCCAAAATTCATTAAGACAAAATCAGCCACCCAAATCGGTAACTTTTTCTTGGTAAGCCTTGAATAACAATAACTACCAGTAAATACTCCCGACTTCTCCTGTGCTAAATCTGTTCTTTCTAGATCACTTTTATTTCGAGCTTTTTCAATATACTGATCAACTGCCTTTTTATTCTCGGGAGTGACAATCTCATCTAATATTGGATGTTCCGGTGATACTACCACGAAAGTTGCACCAAAATTTGTATCTGGTCTGGTGGTAAATACAGTAACCAGATTTTTTGTTTGTTTTTCGTCTTTATCGATTATTGGATAATCAATCTCTATACCCGATTTCATACCTATCCAATTTCTTTGGCCAGTCTTTACATCGTCAACCCAATCTATATCATCTAAATTCTTTAATAGTCGTGATGCAAAATCAGTTATCCTGAAAAACCATTGATTCATTGACTTTTTAATCACTTGTGAATTACATCTTTCACAAAATCCATCGATAACCTGTTCATCAGATAGTACTGTTTTACAGCTAGGACACCAGTTTACGTCTGATTCTTTGCGATATGCCAGACCTGCCTTGAATAACTGGACGAACAACCATTGTGTCCATTTGTAATAGTCTGGATCATAAGTTTCTAATTTTCTATCCCAATCAATCATATTACCTGTTCTAAGCATTTGTTCATAATAATGCTTTTCTGTTCTAGCAGAAACTTTACGAATATTTTCACCAATTTTAATTGCATAATTTTCACTATGTATTCCAAATCCATCGAGCCCGAAGGGTTCAAAAACGTCAAACCCCTGCATCGCCTTGTATCTACCGTAAACATCAATACCCGTAAACGTATAGACGGATCCAATGTGTAAACCTTCAGCAGAAGGATATGGAAACATCATTAAGTTGTAAAATGGCTTTTTAGAGGCATCTAGGTCTATTTTATTCACCTTATTGTCATGCCAGTACTTCTGCCACTTCTTCTCTATTTCAATATGATTATAATTTCGCATTTTACCCACAAAGTAATATAAATGTTACGATTTGACCGTTTCACAGACTAAAAGTATACCAAATATTATTTCTAATTGGTATTACTTAACTAAATTTCGGGATCCCAACATAGAAAAGCATGATGAAGAGCATATGTTTTATAAAATTAAAAACTATATTTTTAAAAACCACCTATAAACTTTTTGAAACAAACTTAAAATAATATTCTTTATTTAACAAAATTATTTCCGCAAATTCCCGCAAATTTAATATCTCGTAACACATTGTTCGATAGCATATATCGAGATTCTCGTTTTATCTGTACCAAGTTTAGCATCAAGACCGTATAAAATATTTCTACATTTTTTCATTTTCTTATTGACAGAAGATTTTGTATCTGCCAAGATTTATTAAGTTAATTTTTTGCACTTTTAACTATTTCAAATGTTAATTAATTTTTTAATCCTAATCCTCCTCACTCCTCTACTTAAACGGTTAACATATTTATCCGTTTACCTCATATCTAATTAAACAAGCTTGCACTTGTAACTATTAGAAAATACCCTACTCGAAGTAGGGTATTTACTGTTTTATGGACAACGAAAAATATTATCTTTATAACTATCGCATATTATTAGGTTGAAGCTTTGGTGGAATTGAGTCGAATTTCAATGTTGGACAATTATTATTTATCCATTCGTTACTAATTTTATAAACTTTAGAATATATGTAATCCGCGCTACCAAATAACCCCTCAGACCATTCAAAGCCAAGTATTTTCGAATATTTCATAACTGTTTCTTTATTCTTCCCCTCAATTTCTAACCACGGTTCTAATGCAGGCCAAGTATCAATATCAAATTCAACACCCTCCTCTTCTAAAATATATCTAATTCTTTTTGTCTCTTGATAAGCTTTTTCTTCTAATCCAATTGCTCTTAGAAATTCTCTACCCCTATCAAAGTCATCTATCTCTATTTCAACCTCTTCTACACCATCTATGGATAGCGAATTGATGCATTTATAAGTCATAGTCACCTTAATTCCTTCATCTCTAATTCTTGACCACGAACCCTTTTTTGCGTGTGGTAAATCGTAAACACACCTACGTAGCAATATTTCATCGTGAACTTTCTTCGCTCCAATACTTTCTAATTTTTGGAGAATTAATTCTTTATCAATGTTAATGAATTTAACTTCAATTTCTTTAGCCATGAATTCCTTTAACTGAAATTTTGTAAATAACAGATCAAACAACCGTATGGAGGTTGATCTTATAGGAGCGAGCTAATTTAGAGTATTCTTTAGGGAGATCCAGAATCAAGTCCAGGATCCTTCCAATGGATTGTGCTCGCTTCACTCACACACAATTGGTGGCGTTGAGGGGATTCACTTCGTTAACAAAAGCAAAAGCATTTGTAACACTCAGTATCAATTCAGGTAAGCTCACTTTGTTCGCTAACCCTTCATTGTCGAACCCCTGAGTTCTAACTTATGGACCTGATCGGAATCGAACCGACAACCTTTGCTATGCCATAGCAACGCTCTAACCAATTGAGCTACAGGCCCAAATTCAAGTGTGATTATAACATTTATCTAAGTCTTAGATAAGACTCTGGATTGACACGGACACCGTTTACAACAATTTCAAAATGAAGATGAGTACCGAAGCTATATCCGGTATTTCCCATGTATAGAATACTTTGTCCTGCAGAAACTCTGTCCCCGACTCTTACCGCATAATTATTTGTACCATGATAATATCTAGTCCATATACCATTTCCATGATCAATCACTACATGATTTCCTTCTCCACCACTTCCCCATTGTGCCCTGATAACCGTACCACTTGCAGCTGCATTTATCCAACATCCACCATTTCTCGCCATGTCCGCTCCTCTATGCCACGAAGAATATCCTCTACTCCAACTCCAACCACCACAATTTAATAATGGATGTATAAAACTTCCACTTGGAATATTAACTGTAGTTGCTGGAGGTGCCGGATTAGTATTAACTCGAGGTTGGTAAGCATATACATATGGTCTTTTTGTTGGTGTAGGTAGAGGAATTTCCCCACCAGGGATGAATATTTCCATACCTTCTGTCAAGACAGGATTTCTGTAGTCAATTATGTTGCTATTTAAATCCAAAATATCTGCTACATTACCACTATTTTTAGCGGCAATACTTTCTAGCGTATCTCCTGCTCTCACTTTCACGAAAGCCCCATCAATTTCTGGGATTCTAATAACTTGACCCACCTTGATACTGTCACTAGATAGTTGATTTGCCCATCTAATAGAGTTTGAGCTAATCCCATATAGTTCAGAAATTTGTGAAAGTGTTTCACCCTCCTGTACTTTGTGTCTAAAGATACGGTAATCGACCTCATCTTCAGATACTGAAGAAATTGACTCTGCAGTCCCTGATTGTGAAAAGATGTCTTGTCTACCAATAACACCAGATGTTAAATCTAAACCTTGAGTATCGTTTGCAGAAATAATATTTAACCTAGATGAAACTCCAGAAATAAGCGCTACAATAGTAATTATCGATATAGTTAAATGGAAACTTGTTCTATAAAATGAACTTCTACCCCAAAACATTCTGCGAATAGACCATGTTTTCAGGTCTAGTAGAAGATCTATCATATAGATCCCAAAGACATAACTAAAGAAAACCAGTTGCCTCGTACGTGTTTTCACGTAACCGATTAGGTTTCTAAAGAAATTAGGTTTAATACTGGATACTTTTAGTGTGTCAGAACTCAAATTTGAATTCGTCATTATAATGAATTTAGTGATAATCCTCTAATATTCTACACTATTTAAAGTTCTTCATGTAAAGTTGCAAGAAATTCGCTATTTGATTTTGTTTTTTTCAATCTTTCCATTAGAAGACTTGCGGACTCTTTGTCTCCCAACACGTCCAGCATCCTTCTTACTCTCCAACTTGAGTTCAATACATCAGTCGAAAGTAAGAGATCTTCGTTCCTAGTACTTGAAGCTTTCACATCGATAGCAGGATAAATTCTACTCTGAGCTAGTTTCCGGTCTAATTTCAATTCCATATTACCAGTACCTTTGAATTCTTCAAAAATTACTTCATCCATTCTGCTTCCGGTTTCTACCAAAGCTGTTGCGATAATAGTCAAACTTCCTCCAACTTCAAAGTTTCTGGCTGCTCCAAAGAATTTCTTAGGAGGAAAAATTGCGACTGGATCAAAACCTCCAGACAGTGTACGTCCAGATGGAGGAGCTGTAATGTTGTATGCTCTTGCTAATCTGGTGATACTATCCATAAGGATCATTACGTCTTTACCTTGTTCGACGAGTCTTTTAGCCCTGGATACAGCCATCTCTGCAATTCTTGTATGCATTTCAGGTGCCTCATCAAAATTTGCTGCAATCACTTCACCTTTTGTTGATCTTTCCATGTCAGTAACCTCTTCAGGTCTCTCACCAACTAGCAGAATCATAAGATGAACGTCAGGATGATTTTTCGCAACTCCCTCGGCAATTTCTTTCATTAACCAAGTTTTACCAACTTTTGGTGGAGCCACAATCATACCTCTCTGACCTTTTCCAATAGGAGATAAAAGATCAATAATCCTAGTAGAAAGAGTATGTTGATTTGTCTCAAGTTTAATTTGTTCATTAGGGAATATTGGGACCATCTTTTCGAAAGTAGGTCTAGACAATGCTTTGTCAGGACTTTCGTTATTGATTGCTTCAATTCTTAAAAGACTCAGGTATCTCTCACCCTCTTTTGGAGCACGTGCTTGTCCTGATATAAAGTCTCCCTGTCTGAGGTTAAATCTCTTAATCTGTGAACCAGAAACATATACATCATTTTCTCCAGGCATTAATTTCAAGGATCTAAGAACTCCATGACCACCAGTATTAATAATTTCTAATACACCTTCCGCAAAAATATTACCTCCACGTTTTGTTTGCTCTTCTAGTATCTTGATTATTAAATCACTTTTGCCATAATCGGCATTGTCTTCAATAGCAAGAGATGTGGCTATTTTCCTCAGTTCTTTAACTGTTTTCTCGTCTAATTCTTTAAGGGTCATTGCCTTGGCAATTTTATCCATGTGTAAATATTAACTAATTAAATAATAAAAATATCAATTACAAATCACAAGAAGCTTAAGGGTAGCTGGTTTTCGTATCAATCTGGATAATTTATAAACAATATTTCAAATATTTATTTTGCTGAGGTTACGTTGAGTATAAGTATATAAACAAGGGTATCTATTGTCAAGAAAATACTATTACACAGGGATTTTTGAAAAGGGATCGGTACTGCCCCAACCGACCCCGATAATGATTGCCGAATAGCCTTCAATATCGATTCACTTAGAGCAGTAACGACTTGTAATCAGATCCAAGAGCCCAGTTTGTTATCCTAGAAATTTTCTAGAATAATGTACGCGAACCAGACCCTGGAACCTGACTACAAATAACCTTATAAAAGAACTAATAAATTATATCCCATAATATATATACCGTCAAGCCTATAGTTAACTTTTGTTAAGCACTATCGCTAGAAACTTCAGAGTTTTTCCAGAATAATTCTTACTGTTTTTGGGACAAGACTTGTGGGAGGGTAAGATTTCTACCAAAATCATACAATAACTTATAACCTAATCTTTGAATTTCTTTGTCAATCATACTGAATCTAGGGGGTTTCTGGACGCTACCCGAAAGTGAAACCTCTCCTACTGCAACCTTTTTCTGATTTACAGGAATATGTTTATATGCCGAATAGATAGCTAATAGTACGGCTAAGTCACTAGATGGTTCTTTAATACGGAACCCTTGAGAAACGTTAACATAGATATCCTTGTTTGAAAGATTGATTCTTCCATGTCTAGACAAGATAGCAGACAGAAGCTCTAGCCTAGACCTTGCTATCCCCTCAGCGACCCTTTTTGGTAAGGAATATACAGAATCGACAACAAGAGCCTGAATCTCGAATGTTAAAACCCTATTACCCTCCAGCATCGCAGTTTTACAAACCCCCTCTACTTCTTCGTTATCGTCTGTAGTAGTGAATAATTTGGTAGGATCTGCAACTTCAACGAGACCTTTCTGTTCCATCATGAAGAGTCCTACTTCGTTCACGCTTCCATAACGATTTTTCAAGCAACGCATAACTCGTAGACCCCTCTTTTCGTCTCCCTCAAGCTCAATCACTGTATCGACCAAATGTTCTAGTAATTTCGGACCAGCTACTGTTCCCTCCTTTGTTACCTGACCAACAATTATTAATGTGAGATTGTTTGCCTTTGCGTAAGATATAATTTTTGATGCTGTGGCTTTTACTTGTGCCATTCCACCTGGTAATCCCCTTACATCTGCGGAAAAAACAGTCTGGATGGAGTCTAAAATAGCAAATTTGATTTTTCTTTTTGCGATTTCATTCGTGATGGAGTCAATTTCACTAGCTGAGACAATATTGATCCCAGTTAAATCCTTCTTTTCAAAGAGTCTATTTGCACGTAAAGCGACTTGTTCAGCAGATTCTTCCGCCGAAACATAAAGACAAGAAATTCTCTGATTCGCGATACTCTGTAATACCTGCAACAAAATTGTAGATTTTCCTATGCCCGGCTCTCCACTTAGGAGTACGACTTGCGAATCGACAAGCCCTCCGCCCAATACACGATCGAATTCAGAAATTCCAGTCTTAAGGCGATTTAATGCCTTGCTTTTTAATTTTGAGGCTTCCAGTACTTCTAGTTTTGAGGATTTTACCAAAGTCTCGGTAATACTGTTTAAATTTTCTTCGAAACTATTCCATTCAAGACATTGAGGACATTGCCCAAGCCATCTACTTGTTTCGAAACCACAATTGTTACAAATATAACCGACTTGGGATAATTTTGACATTTAAGTTATTTTAAAACTAAGCCTGACTTGCCCTTTTCGAGCTTCACAATGATTTGTCTACTTCCGTCTGGCTTAATACTGTTGTTAAGAATATAATCAGCCAAAGGATTTTCAATCATCTCTTGGATTTTTCTTCTGACATTTCTAGCTCCGTATTCGCTGTCGTAGCCTGCTTCTGCAATATGTTTTATGGCGGATTGAGTAACCGCTACCTGGATACCCTTTTCTTTAAGTCTATGATTTAGTTCATCAACAAGAATCTTTGTGATTTTTCGCACATCATCCAAATCAAGTCCTCTGAAAATGATTATATCATCGATTCTATTAAGAAATTCTGGAGGAAGTTCATCTTTTAATTCTTTCATTAATACATCTCTCATTTGTTCAAATGCTTTATCGACTTTTTCTCCCGACTGCTCAGATTCATCTACCCCAAAGCCTAAAACCTCATCTTTCCCAATTTCAGAAGCCCCAATATTTGATGTCATGATTATTATGGTATTCTTGAAATTTACTTTTCTTCCCTTTGCGTCCTGAAGCGATCCTTCGTCTAAAATTTGTAACATTATGTTAAGTAGATCTGGATGTGCTTTTTCAATTTCGTCAAACAGAACTACGGAATATGGTCGTCGTCGAATTTTCTCGGTTAATTGACCACCTTCTTGGAAGCCAACGTATCCTGGTGGAGAACCAATCAACTTTGAAACACTGTGTTGTTCCATATATTCACTCATATCCACTTGTATAAGGGCTTTTTCATCACCAAAATATGTTCTAGCGATTTCTTTCGCTGTTTCAGTTTTACCTACACCAGTTGGACCTAGGAACAAAAATGAGGCCATTGGTCTTTTCTCATAAGATAAGCCTAACCTAGCTCGCTTCAAAACTGAAGAGATTTTATTTATACCTTCATTCTGACCTACAATTCGCTTTTCAAGATTTTTTTCTAATTCTACTAATTTTTTATAGTCATCACTTTTCATTGTCACTACTGGGATTTTGCTCCATTTCGAGATAACTTTTCTAATATCTTCGACTTCGATTTTTAGTTTATTTGTTACCTTTGACTTTGTTGTTTTATTTACTTGATTCATTTTTTTCTCCAAAGCCACTTCATCTTCTCTTTGCTTAACCGCACTACTAATATCTCCCTTGTCTAAAGCTTTGTCTTTAAGGTTTTTGACGGAATTTAATTCTTTTTTTATATCCAAAATGTTAGTTCCAGTTTTTTCAGCACTAATTCGCTTACCAGCCGTGGCTTCATCAAGAACATCGATTGCTTTGTCGGGAAGATATTTATTTGTGATGTAGCGGCTTGAAAGTTCAACTGCCTCCTCAAGTGCTTCATCTGTGATTTTTACCCCATGGAATTTTTCAAAGGCTGGACGTAATAATTTCAGAACTTTCTTGGAATCCTCTGCTGACAACTCATCAACCAAAACAGGCTGAAAACGTCTTTCTAGAGCAGGATCATCCTCAATATGTTTCTGGAATTCATCGTATGTTGTGGCACCAATTACTCTGATATCACCGCTTGTGAGATGAGGTTTAAGCATATTTGCGATATCCATGGATCCACCTGATCCAGCTGCCCCAGCCCCAACAATCATATGAATTTCGTCTATAAATACAATCCAATCTGGATGTTGGGCAAGATCATCAATTATAGATAATAGTCTTTCTTCAACATCTCCTCGGATCTTGCTACCAGCCAAAATTGCTGACAAATCTAATTGAATAATCGTTTTATTTCTAAATGATGAAGGGACTTTACCCTCAAGTATTCTCTGAACCAAACCCTCTACTATCGCTGTCTTTCCAACACCAGCTTCTCCAACAATAATTGGATTGTTTTTAGTTTTTCGAGATAAAATATGAATCATTCTCTCAATTTCCTCATCTCTTCCCCAAACTTTCAAATATCTCCCTTCCTGTGCAAGTTTATTCATATCACGAGCGAAGAAGTAAATGTTTTCTTGTTTCTCTTCGTCTTCAAGTTTCTCATCACTATCCGCAAATACACCGGGTTGATATACTCCGAAATTCAACATCGCACCTTTTACAAAATCGTATGTTAAGCCATTTGCAGAAA
>JAGQLL010000006.1:0-30482 GCA_020429395.1 Candidatus Dojkabacteria bacterium
TTGAAAATAAACTCCAGTTAAAAATTTATCCAAATATTGAAGTTGAAGCAGACTATATAGCAAAATCTATAAAAGAGCTTCTTAAGGATAACGATCCTAGCGAAATAGCTGTAATCATGAGTACGAATCGCCAGATGGATTTGTTTGCTGAAACCTTTACAAAACACAAAATCCCCCACTCTGTTTCAAAAACTGGTAATTTACTGAATTCAGAACATATTAAAAACTTTATATTGATATTGGAATATGTAGACGATCCGATGAATGACCAGCTTTTAGCTAGGATTTTGTATATGCCGTATTGGGATTTTGACAATCTGGACTTGTTTAAACTATTTACATATTGCAAGAAAAATAAAAAAGATTATGTTAAATGCATACTGAGCGAATATGAGCTAACTGAAGCGGGAGTTAAAAATTATCAAAAATTTTTAGAATTTGTAAAATTATTATCTGATTTTCAAAACAAATATCAAAACCTACATCCAGCACAATTAATTCCGGTTTTGTTAGAAGATACTGGGATATTGAAATATTTGTTAAATCAAAATGAAAATTACCAAGAATTATTAAAATTTAATAATCTTTACTCATTCTTAAAAAATCATATTCGACTGGATAAAGATTTTAATATTAAAAATTATCTAGAAAATATCCGGATTGCCAAGGATTACAACATTGCTTTGATGTCAGAAAAGAATCTTGTTGATGATTCGAAAGTTAGTATTCTCACTGTATACAAAGCAAAGGGTTTGGAATTTAAACACGTATTCATCTCAAATCTGACTGAAGCTGAATGGGAAAAGAAAAAAGGCTCCGAAAAAATTAAATTACCACGAAGTATAAATAAAGAGGATTATTCAACAAACGATCTGGATGAAAAGATTAGAGTATTTTATGTAGCTCTGACTCGTGCAAAAGAGCAGGTATATCTATCTTACCCCACTTATTCTGAAACTGGTAGGGAAAATCGCCCAAGCATGTTTACAAGTTCAATAAACGAAGAATTGCTAGATAAAATCGATGTAAAAATTGACGAAGAGATTCATAAAAATATGATTTTATCGAATCTAACTACTAATGATGACTTAACATTTTCAAATACCGGTAAAGATTATCTAAAAGCATTCTTAGATAATTTTGTACTAAGTCCAACTACATTTAATAGTTATCGAAGTTGCCCACATTGTTTTTTTATAAGTAAGATCTTACGTTTACCTGAAGCGATGAGTCCAAGCCTTGCTTACGGTAATGCAGTTCATGCAACTTTGAAAAATTATCTAAATAAGTTCAAAAGAACAAGAAATGTTCCCACACTTGAATTTCTAAAGGATGATTTCAAGTCATCTCTGTACAAGCAGTTTCTAAATGAATCTGATATTGAAAATCTATTAATTTTGGGGAATAAAAACCTTGAAGAATTTTATAAAACTTCACTTGTAAATATTAAAGAAACATCTCTTTCAGAGCTCAATCTTGGTACTTATAAAATTCGAGTTAATGATGTGCCTATCAAAGGTATGATTGATAGAATCGATTTTGTTGATGAGCTGGGTGGGATTGTCGATGTTATTGATTATAAAACTGGCACTGCTACTTCTGGAAGTGTGAGTATAAAAGGTCGTGGAGATTATTATGTTCAGTTACTATTCTATAAATTACTCATCCAGAATTTCCCGAAATACAAATGGAAAGTGAATTCTGGAAAAATTATATATGTGGATTTAGACAGTACAAATAAAAGCCAAGGTGAGAAAGTTTTTGATTTGCCAGATGAAGATATTGAATGGTTAAAAACAGAAATCAAAAATACGTATGATTCAATTATGAATCTTGAATTTTCTAGGAAAAATACCAAAAATTGCTATAATCAGGAACTACATAATATAAATTTTGTTTTTTAATATGAAAAAGGACCAGGTACTCGTGCAATTTGATTTTGATGAAAACTACGCAACTGTGGTTGATTTAATATGCTTCAATTTAGGGATTGATAGTGGGAAATACTTTAAAAACAATACAGAGGCAGAGAAGTACTTGATGATAATGAGTAAGGAAAAGAATTACCCTGATATTGTATTGATTTCGAGTTATCTCGGTAGAAGCAGTCTAGATGGTAAGAATTTAGCTGAGAAAATACGTCAGATAAGTCCAAATACCAAAATTATCGCTTACACCGCTGATGACGAAGCTGATTGGGGAGATTATCTAGCGATTAAATCGTCCGATGGTCAAGAACATTCGCTAATCGCTATCCTTTCGAAACTTACAGGAAAGGATTTCAATTTTGATAACTCGAAGAGTAAAACCGATTAGTTCCCCTTGCATAACATAACATTTTCACTCGGTCCTGCCATTAAATGACAGGATGGGGGATTTCCCACATGTGTTAGGAGAATAATTTATAAAATGAGTTATTTTTTAACAATCACTGCACTACTGAGGTATTCGTATAAAGGTCCAGCAAAAGATCCTAATGTTATGCTAAAAAGAAACTCCTCAAAAGGTAAAAATCCAATTGATACGGGGGTTAAATTTGATTTGTTCCACCAATTTATGCTTTCGGGAGATATAAAAATCCAGATATTGAATACTGATACATAAATAAAACCAAAAAGGAGGGACGAGTAGATTGAATTTATGGCTAAGTCTTTTCTTCTAGATAATATAGTTAGAGTCATAAATGCAAACGCAAGAATAAATAAATAGATTATATTAAGCTTGAGCACATATACTGCGAGCAATGAGATTAGTCCAGGAACTAGAAAAATAATTAATGAATGGGGATTTAATTTGTTGAATCTATATCGTTTTCTAAGAGTAACTTCGTATATGACAGAAGCTATACCCGTGATTAAAAAAGTGAAAAACACCCCTTCTATGCCAACTGGTATACCGAATAATGTTACTGGTTCCCAATAGTTGGGGACAGTTAAAATATCAAATATTACAAAAGGAGTTAATATAGCACCTACAATTACCATCTCTTTTCTTTTTTGAGGGGCAATAATAAAAAGAAATAACCAAACTAAGAATGCTAAAAAAACGGCAAAAAAATATGAGTACATTGATATTATTTATCAAACTATTAATTAAGTTGTTTGGTAATATGATACTGGTCTCATGAAATCATAGCAACATGACTTGGTGAGATTAAACTACGAGTAGCGGAATCTCAATCTCATCAGGGCTCATGCCTCCGTGTGTGCCTTTGTTGTTGTGTAAAGGAAGTAAGGGATGTTTCCAAAATACAGTTGTTTCAGGATCTGTGATTATTATTAAATCACCGTGATGCTCCTGAAATTTTCTATTGGGTTTCGATTTCCCAAATATGCCTTTTGATACTGCTTCACTTTGAGTTAAAACCATTGCCCTATCACCAAGCAAATCACTGATCTTTGTTTTTGCAATGTCAATAAAATTCTTTTTTAGGTAAAGATAATAGTGCCTTATTGAGCCATCACTAACTAATTTAATTCCTTCTTTGTTTGTCCTAACCCAATCTTCAAGTTCGGGAATTTCTTTGTTTAGCATTATGGTTTTTGTCATATCGAACTCAGCATGTCCATGGTCAGCCGTAATCATAATCAAAGTGTCCTCGGATTTGTTTTTGATTAAATTTTCGTAGATATCATCTAAAGTTTCATCAGTTAATTTTGAAATTTCATTACTATGAGGTCCGTATACATGCGAATTTTTATCAATATCGTCGAAGTAGACATAGAAATAGTTCTTTTTATCAGACTTTTGGATACTATTTCTAACATACTTTAAACCATCATTAAGATTTTCAAATCCGAACATATTTCTTATATCAGAAATCTTTTGGTTGTATGTGCTTTTTGCATACTTATCCAGAATTACTAGGTGAGAGTCAATATCATATTCGTGTAATCTTTCATAAAAATTGCCTTTGTTTAATATAAAATCAAAATCATCAGATTTTAGCTTACCTTTGTTTTGAAAGGGTTCGATATAAATATATGGAAGTGGCCTAACAAGTGCATCAAGCTCAGGCACAAAATAACTCCAACCAATAACGCCACTATTTAGTGATGTGAGTCCAGTGTTCATACAAGTAACACAATTCGCTGTGGTGGAGGGGAAGATTGCAGTGAGCTTGGATATAATTCCATTTTTATTTATTTCTTTCAAGACTGGATGGGTGTTAATCTTTTTTTTAATTAAATTCCAACCCATTGCATCTACCAAAATGACTACAATATTCTTGTATTTTGCTAAATCGTTTGGGAGTGTGTCATAAGGCAATGTAATTTGTTTAGACTGACTAGTAAGGATTTTCTCAACAGTGGAAGGAATATTTCCAAAACAATACGAGTCATAGAGTGGTTTTCTATAGCCCTCTTCTAACAAACTTGAATTGACCGCTTTGATTGAACTTTGGTTTACCATTTGTTTGTAAAACAGAGTTGATTATATAGCGAAATAGGGAAAGTTGGTAGGTTAATTCCCTATAACCGGAATCTCCTCCCATCTCGTAGTATATCTAGGAGAACGAAGAGCTTGTTCCTTTATTGGATTCAAGAAAACCATCTGATTCGCAAATTTCACTGTGCCTTTTCCCCAGATAGAGTTGAGCTTATCAAACGATTTCATAAGTATGGTCTGCTTTATGTCTTCTTGAGGATTTGATGTAGTAAAAATATTTTGTTGGTATTCGCCTTTATTGTAGAAATTTTCTAGAAACACCCCTGCCCTTTTGTATTTGTGGCCTGGACGAAAAATGATCTTTAACCCTTCAAGTGCGTTTTTCGTCAATATTGGTGTGTAATCAGTGGGTGTCTGAAGTTTGATAAGGTGTGAGTTGGAATATCGTCCTTCGGGTGTAAATCGATCTGTTGTGAGGAAAACCCAAATTCTAGATGTCACCGAACCCTGTGCTCTAAGGCTTCTGGAAGCACTATCGGTGAACCTTGCTACTGCTTGAGCGACTTGGTTATATTCGGTGTATGCTTTCTTGAACGTACGGCTACAGAGTATGCCTTTTTTCGAGCTACGATGTGGGTTGATTGGGTAACATCGGATGCTATGGAGTTCGAGCCAGGTGCGCTCAAGCATAACTCCATATTCTTGTCGAAGTAGATGTCTATCAGCTTGTAGGAGACTTGGAATGTCTGCGATATCGAAGATTTTTAATCTTCTGGCGATACGTCCACCTATTCCCCAAATGTCATCAATGTCGAGATGTTCTAAATACTTAATATGTCTGTAGTCTGTAATATCATCTATCTGATAAACCCCATCATTATCGATGAATTTTTTAGCGATTTTATTCGCTAGTTTGGCAAGTGTTTTGGTATTTGCCAGCCCTATTGATATTGGAATTCCTGTCCATCGATAGATAGTTTGTTTCATTTCCGTAGATTTGGAGAGTAATTTATGAGGGGAGGTTGTAGGAAGGCGCAAAAAGGCTTCATCAATAGAATATATTTCAATTTCCTGACAAAACTCATGGAGGGATCGAAAGACTCTTTCGGACATATCCTGATAAAGTGTGAAATTTGCGGAACGCACAGCTACGTTGTTCTCTATAAATCGGTCTTTCCATTCGAACAATGGAGCGCCCATAGGAACACCAAGTGCTTTTAGTTCGTTTGACCTCGCTATGACACATCCGTCATTATTCGATAATACTGCCGTAGGACGATTACGTAATGTAGGATCAAAAACTCTCTCGCAAGAAACGTAGAAGTTATTACAGTCGACGATACCATAGATATCGGAAGACATCAGAGTTCATGAATATTGTAGGCAACTACTCCCCATATCTCAAAATCATTCTCTGGAGTGATACGATAAAGCGTAGATCTCGTATTCCAGGGTGTCAGGTAGGTAATGTGTTTGGATATTAGGATTTTCTTTATTAATAATTCCCCATCTAGACTTACGACAACTATTGATTTGTCTGTAATAGGCAATGAACGATCAACCACAAGTAAATCTCCCTGATGAATCCCCCATTTTCTCAAATCATCACCCCCTGCTTTCATAAAAAATGTACTAGAAGGCTTTTTGATAAGGTATGACTGGATATCGAGTTTCAGGTCAGATTCGTTTCGAATAGGAGTCGAAAAAGCTACGGTAGAAAGCTCTAGATCTTTTCGGGCTTCGGCTTTCTGTTCTTCGTATAGTCGGGTCGAACGAAAGTCTTCTTGATAGTCGAGAAATGTTGTTTCAGGTGCGTAAATATTATTCTGCATGTTTTGTTGAGAAGTTAGGGTTATCTAAAACTGCTACGACTTTGCCGTAGATATCTGTGTCTCCTAGAGAGGTTGCATCTAGATAAAATGGTTTGTGTCGAGGATTTGTGGATTCTGGGTAAAGAACCACAATATTGCGATCTTTTTTGATGGTTTTGATAGTTGCGCAGTGGTCGATAATCGCTAAAACAACGTCTCCGTTTTTGATATCTACATTTTTTGCAATGACTGCGTATTTGCCGTCTTCTATCGTACCTCCATCCACTTCGCGCATATTCATAGAGTCTCCTTTTATCATAAGGGCGAAGACGTCTTTCGTGATAGGGAGAAGACTACGGTTAATGCGTAGATAGCCGAGTTGTTGTTCCTGAGCTATCACCATAGGAGAGCCAGCATTTGCATAACCGAGGATACTGACATCTATGAACATCTGTCCTGACTGTGTCTCTCGTAGAGTTATGCCTCTAGATGATGAAGATCTATTGATAAGGCCCTTTTTCTCGAGTGCTTGTAGATGCTTAACGACTGCTCTGCGAGTGATCCCTAATGCTCTCTCCATCTCTGTGAGTGTAGGTGCTTGGCCAGTTTCGATAATGAACGACTTGATAAGGGATAAAATTTCATTTTGTCTCTTTGTTATGGTGTGTGTCATATTGGTATACTTAATATATTTAATATGGTATACATGGTATACAGAAATGTCAAGAGGAAAATATTAGAGTGGTGTTATTTTAATTGCCAGGTGTTAAAATTTAGATATTAAAAAATTAAAAAATGAAGAATGAAGACGCAATTCCATATAACGACGGTTATTTGCAAGTAAGCGACAAACACAAAATCTACTACCACCAATATGGAAAACCTGACGGGGAAGTTATTATTCAACTTCATGGAGGACCTGGATCTAACTCCAAACCAAAACATGTCGAACCTTATGACTTGAAGCGTTTCAGAGTCGTTTTATTTGATCAACGTGGTTGTGGAAAATCAGAGCCAAAGGGCCTCTTAGAGAACAACACTACCAAAGATCTAGTCGAAGATATTGAGAGACTTAGGGAGCACCTACAGATTGATAAATGGTACATTCATGGACCAAGTTGGGGTTCAACCTTGGCACTATTGTATGCTGAAAAATATCCAGATAGAGTTCGAAAATTATTACTTAGAGGTGTATTTTTCGCTTCAAAAGCAGAAGATGACTGGTTATTTAAATTCGGTGCAAACCAGTTATTCCCTGATAAATTTGATGATTTTATACAATTAATTCCTGAAAATAAACGAGATAAATATTTAGAATATCTATATGAAGTTGCAAAAGGTGATGACGAAGAATTAAAAGAAAAATTATTGATTGCATATGGAAATTGGGAGGGCTCAATTTTAAGCCTTATTCCTGAAAAAGATGACGATGAAGAGATAGATATTGAAAGAGAAATTAATTCCTCAACAATTATGCTGCATTATGTGAATAATAATTTCTTTCTGGAAGATGGAGAAATATTAAAAGATGAAAATATTCAAAAATTAAAAAATATTCCAATTGTAATAATAAATGGAAGGTACGATATTGTCACACCTATGATTTCTGCGTGGAAGTTGCATAAGGCACTCCCCCATTCAATTTTGGATATTGTCCATTTGGCAGGCCATCATGGTAGTACTGATGTTGAAATGGTGAAAGCAATTGAGAAGTGGATTGATTTCGACTTCTGAGTCATCCCGTGACTTGTGCCACCATGAAGTCATTCCGTGGTTTAACCAGGGAATCCCGACCTTTCCTGAGCTTAACGATTGAGAGGGTATACGGGACTCCGTGGTTAAAGCACGGAGAGACAGTGGTTAGGTGTTCTAAGTAATCGCTCCGCTTGATTGAAGTTCCCAGAGGTATTTGTAGATTCCATTTTCGCGATGTATCAAGTCTTTATGATTACCATCTTCCACAATTTGACCTTTATCAAACACCAAAATTCTATCAACTCTTTCTATAGTAGAGAGTCTATGTGCGATTACTATTGTTGTTTTATCAGCTGAAAGTTCCCAGAAGGCTTGTTGGATTTCACGTTCTGAAATAGAATCTAGATTGCTTGTAGCTTCATCCAGAATAATTATCGGGGCTTCTTTTATAAATGCACGAGCAATTGCCAATCTCTGTTTTTGACCTCCTGAGAGTTTTACACCTCTTTCTCCTATTTCGGTATCGTATTTACGAGGTAGCTGAGAAATAAAGCTTGTTAGATAGGCTTTTCTCGATGCTCGATCAAGTTGGTCAGTGGAATACCGACCTGCATTTCCATATCCAATATTGTAACCAATTGTATTATTAAATAATGATGCTTCTTGAGGAACCATTGCAATTAACTTTCGTAATGATTGTTTAGGGATGTCCTTAATATTCACTCCATTAATAAAAATATCTCCAGAAGTAGGGTCAAAGAATCGCATTAAAAGCTTCACAATAGTGGTTTTGCCCACTCCAGAATGGCCTACGAGTGCTACTGATTCACCTTCTCTAATTGTTAGATTTAAATTATTAAAAATTGGTCTTTTTTCGTCATATCCAAATGTCAAATCTTTAAAAATTATCTCAAGTTTGCCATCTTTATCATCAAGTAATTTTTGATTCTCAGGGGATATTCTCTTTACATGGTCTACAACTGTAATTTCTTCATCCAAAATATTTATATATGATTTAAGATCTTCATAATTCTTTGCGACCTCTCTAAATTGAAATACTAGATATTTAATTTTTGGATAAAAAGTATTGGCAAATGCGACAGCAAGGACAAAATCTCCTGCATCAATAACACCATTTACTAGATCAATAATGGAAATCACAATGGTAACTAGAAAAGCTACATTGCTAATGCCACCATTACTAAGATCAATTACCCTAAATGTCTTAGCATATCTGATACAGCCTTGATACCACTTATCAACAACTTTTGAGAACCTTCTTTGTTCGTATTTCTCATTAGCGAAATATTTCACAGAGTCAAAAGCTATCATATTGTCGACAATTTGAGAGTTTACTTCATCTTCAATTATATTTAGAGATTTACGCTTATTTACATTGTTTTTTACAGTAAAATACATCACAATCGCGTTTATAAAAAATGCTATTACCGTGATGACGATAAGTTTTGGGTAAATTGTAGAGTAAATCGCTATGATTATAATGAAGTCAAAGACAACTCGAGACATCCAGATATTGATCTCGTCATAAAATGAAAAAAATGCACCTTCCCCTCTTTTGAATACACTGATTAATCTGCCTGATGACTTGTTTGCATGATAGCTGAAGTCGAGATCATGTAAATGTTTAAGCACATCTTTTTTTAGCTTTGCAGCAGCACCAAACAGGGCAAAATCAGAGATATACATTGTGAATGTGTCACCCAAGTA
Organism: Candidatus Dojkabacteria bacterium; assembly: GCA_020429395.1. GTDB lineage: Bacteria > Patescibacteriota > Dojkabacteria > B142 > OLB20 > JAJTYI01. Next base: position 9,624 of record JAGQLL010000006.1, read on the forward strand.
AGTGACTAAAACAATTGATGATATTAATAAAACGGATCTAAAGAGGAATTCTGTTTCACCTTCGAGTGCAAAATTTACAACATCACGGAATAAAAGTGGAAGAATATTATTCAATATCGCCATGAAGATATTGAGTATTGTCGCCGAAATAAAAAAATACTTAAATTTCCAAACGTAACTATAAAATTTGCGTAATATTTTCATAATTAAATACTTATGGAGTCTTCAAAAGTACCTCCTGAATTAGTTGTGTCATCATCTTCTTTTCCAACCTTTTTCTTTGGATCATTTTGATTAATAATGGGCTTTTTCCTTGCTACTAAAATAAAGATGAAATTGGCAAATAAAGAGATGAATATTGAAGAGTTCAGTATTATCAAAACTGATGTTGCTATTGACTTCTCAAAAGACTTTGAAAAAAGAAAATCAACTTCAAATATATATAAACCTGTTAGATAATAAAATATTACGACATAATATAAAACTAGAAAGAAAATTATTGAAGTTGTGGAAATAATAGGGACAAGTATATAAAAAATCCTTCTACTAAATAGCTTCAAATATTTGAATAAATAGTAAGCTATCAACCAAACTAATATATTTGATATTACAAAAAAAGAAATTGATACATACGGATTATCGAATCCGCCCTTTAACATTAAAAGAGGCTCTTCTTCTATAAACACACCCAACATACTAAATAGAGTGACTAAAACTATAAGTAATAGTCCTGGTATGAATACTTTTATTATATTAAGAATTACTTTTAAGAAGTTTTGCATTCGCCTTTTACCTTTATTTGTTGGGTTTGAATATATTTATTTATTTCACTCATTACAATTTTATTGACTTCCCCTTTTTCAGGGCTGTATTCTATAGCAATTGGTTCAGCAGAAGAACTTTTACATTCTCCATATTGTAAAACCATTACTTTTTGTTCTGATATTTCTTCCCAAGATGAATTGTTACAGTTGTATACCTTATGTGTTTCTTCCATGCTAGCAATTTCTTGAGTCCAGATATTGTTTGGGTATAAATTAAATAAAAAAGTATTGTTTTCTGTTGATGAGTACTGGTTCCTACTTTCTATAAGACTTTTATTAACATAGTTTGAATAGTGATTTACATCGATTTGATCAACAGGCTGTGACATCAAGTATTTGTTATTAATGGTTTCCAGACTTTTATCAATATTGTTCACAGGTTCACTTACAATTGAAAAATTACTGATACCTTTAATAGTCGTGCTTTCTTTCACTTCTGAACCAGTGATAATATCCAAACTATCGGATTGTCTACAATTAGTGTAACGAGATTCAAATTTAGAATAATCGTCAATAATTTTTAACAACTCAGCTACATCAAGATTGTTTGCAAAATCAGGATTTTGAATTATTAAATAATCTTTATCTGAAAATTCTTCAGAATACTTTCTTTTCATTTCTGTTTTAATATCTTCGTTCAAGTTATCTGTTTTTGAACTCAAAGTATTTATTGTTTCTATTCCGTATTTTTTGCATTGGTCTATAGCAGAAGTCATACTTGCTATATCTTTTCGAAGTTCTGTATCTTTTTCTTTGAGTTGTTTTACGTATTCGTTATATTTATCTATTTTAGGTTTGATTTCATTCTGTTCGTTGTTTAAATCATTTATTTGAGAGTTGTTATTAACTATATTTTGAGTAATTAAGTCAATCATGAATGTTTTGGAAATTTCTGATGCATTAATTTTTACTATAGAATTCTTTTTACTAATAATATCGAGAGATTTATCCTGTATTAGTCTCACTTCCGCATTACTGCTATTTAGAAGTTTTAAAAACTGGAAGAATTCAGTTTGATCCTGAAATGTATACCAAGTATTTTTATCATCTAGGCTGATTGAAATCATCTTGTTTTCTTGAAATGTTTGCTTTTGCGCTTCGTAAAAAGAGGAAGTTTCTAAAGTTGTTAGTGCTTGATAGTCTTCTTTTAAATCCCTTAGCAATATGGCAATCTCTTGGCTTTCTGTAGATTTTTTTGATCTTAAAAATTGTAAATCCTGCATTATTTTTTGTGTATCATCTCCTAATTCTTTATTTTCATTGCTCAATTTCGCAATAATTTCATCAGCTGTAGACAATTTTATTGCTGATGAATTATATGTAGAAGTGAGGTTATCTGTGTAAGTTCGGACTTTTGCATAACTATCATAAATATTTTTAGTTGATGATGTGATGGTCTGTAAGGAGGGTGATTCACATGATATTGATCCATTTAAGACCCCATTTAAAATATTCAAATTTGTACCATCATCCAGAATATTATTAATTGTTTCTATGTTTGCAAAGTACTCTTTTTCAGCAGCACAATTCTTAATATATCGATCCATTTCTGTTTCAAACTGTGTGACTATCAAAGTTAATTCTTCTATCATTTTTAATTTTGTAGTCTTTTTATATAGCTCTTGCATAAATTGATTTCCTTGAGTGCCACTATTAAATGTTTGACAGGTGTCGTCAGCAGATTCTATTGAAGTCTTGAGAATTTCAAAATCTTCAGGAGTGGGTCTTTCCTTCTCGTTTATTGCGTTTATCTTGGAATTATCAAGTTTATTGTATTGATTCTCAAGTTCTCTGAATATAGTTAGATAGTTCGTACCTTCAAATTCGGTGATGGATAGAGATTTTAATCTAACCTGTGTAGTAGTTAGACTTATAAGAATAATGGTCATGAAGATAGCAAATCTTACTAATTTCATATCTCGAATATAGCAGTGATTATTAAATAGTATAGATACTACACTTACCTATGTAAAGTTGGAATATAAAAGAGTGGACTAATTAACTTGTGATTGCATTTCAGCTAAAGTTGGGCTCCCAAACCAACGCTTGATTTCGTTTCCACTACTATCAACTTGTATCAAAGTGTGTTGATATGTGACTCCGTATTTGGTTTTTAAAGCAGTTGAAGTGTCATAATCTACTTTTAGAATCGCCAAATTAGCTGGTATAGTAGAAATATTGTTACGTATGTCTAGATCTAGTGCTTTACATGTTGGACACCAACTTGCTGCGAAAAACAAAATTGCTTTATTTCCCGATGTTGACTGTAACTTTTCGAGTGAATAATCACTATAATTACCTAAGACTTGATCAGAATTCATGCTAGAATCTTCTGTAGGATCTACAGGCATTCCTGATTGGTCAGTGATTATAGCTTCTGTGGGTGCAACTTCTGATAATTCTTCGGGTGCTTCTGTAGGCTTTGCTAGTAAAAATCGATAACCTAATAAACCAACAATAGCTAATACGACTACTAAAGCCAAAATCATCACTGGTTTTGAAACTACAGGTGGTTTCTCTGGTTCTGCTTTTGTTGCAGGATCTGCAGGTGGAGTTTGAGTAGTTACTGGTGTTTCCGGTGTATTTGTGACCAAAGTATTGTCAGCATTTTGAAAATCGTCCATAATAGAAATTATTAATAATTATATATAGTATTCACTATTTTATATCTTTAACACAAGTAATATGAGCAAAATTCTCGTATCTTTTGCCACCATGTCTGGAAATACTGAAAAAGTTGCACAACATATAAACACAGAATTACCAAAGCTTCTGCCTGAAACACAAACATCTTTTGTAAATATGATGGAGTTAACAGAAGAACTTTTTAACGAGCATGATCTAAACATATTAGGATCGTCTACCTGGACTGATGGAGAATTCAATCCAATTTCTGAGGAATTTTTCAATAGATTAAGTGCTTCCACAATAGATCTTAATGGTATTAAATTTGCTCTGTTTGGGCTTGGAGAGTCATATTATCCCGAATTTTGCACAGTTGTCGAAAAAATGGAAAGTATAATTAAATCTAAAAACGGAATATTAGTTGCTGAAAGTTTGAAGCTAGATGGATATGTGGATGATAATATGCTACATAGCGTAACTGAATGGATGAATAAGTTCTTAAATACTATTTAGGAAGGAATTCTAAACTTGCCGAATTGATACAATATCTTTTTCCAGTTGGTTCCGGTCCATCCTCAAATAGATGACCTAAATGAGCTCCACAGTTACTGCATTGGACCTCAAGTCTTTCCATTCCGTGTGAAGTATCTTCCATAATCTTAATATTTTTATTGTTTGATACATCATAAAAACTTGGCCAACCAGATCCTGAGTCAAATTTGGTGTCAGAAGAAAATAATTCACTATTACATACTAAACAATGATAAATTCCGTTCTGTTCGTTATGTAGATATTTTCCAGTAAATGGCATTTCAGTAGCTTTTTCGACGATAATTTTGTACTCATCTTCGCTAAGTAGTTTTTTAAGTTCTTCTTTAGATTTATTCATCGTAAATATAGTAAGTAATTGATGTTTCTCCTTCTGAAGTTACGTCTATACTCGAAATTAATATTTGTAATGTTTTACCTGGCTTATTTGCAGATATTTGTGTCTTAAAAGTTTCTCCTTCAGTTACATCAGTTGTTATTAAATTGTTCCAACCTAATATAGGTATATCCTTTTCAAGTGCAAAAGTTAAATAACTATAAGCCTCTTTAATGTTCAATCTTATAACTTCTCCTGGATAATCATCACTGTTGCATTCAGTCTCAATAGATATTAATTCTTCATATGTTGGAATTTCTGGTGAAATAGTTGTTAATGCGTTTTCTAGGTCTTCAGACTTACATAATTCTTCTGCTAATGCTACTGTTGGCAAGACCTGAATCATTTCTGCATCAGAGTCATTTTTTGAATCGCTTTTAGAATTATTTATAAAAAATATTACTAATACTGAAAGTATCAAAAATAAAATTACAGGAAAAATCTGTTCTATCTTTTTAGAATGGTTATTTTTAGTCAACATACTTTAATTCTAGTAAATTCTTTCTCTATAGATTATCTCTGTTGTGCCCATTGGGAGTTGATTACCAGAATGTCTTAAGTCGATAATTAATTCTCGGCCTTCTTTTTGAGCATTTAGCAATTTATATTCCGCATACCCATAAGGACCAATGTCATCCAGGCTTGATATAACCCAGTTTTCATCAGCTACATTCGTTCCGAAGAAGCTAACGACATCATCGAAATCATCAGTGGTTGTTAAGCGAACTTCGTAACTATCACTTTCATTCGGAGAGCATTTCACGGATGTCAATGTAGAATTTACATAAAATGGAATGTCATCAGGCCAGTTTGCTGGTAATTGATCTGATGCGACTATTGAGCAGACTTCTGCACGCCTTACAGGTGTGGGCATTGTTTGTTCTTGTTCTGTAATTGCAGTTTCATTAATTTCTTCAATTACATTATTAGTACTATTACTTTTGTCTGAAGCACAACCAGCCAAGAACACAAGCGAAAATAGTGAGATAAAAATTATTTTCATTAATTGTGATTAATAATTAATTACATGATAGTGTTAATACAGCTATTTTTCAATAACAGAGAACTATCTCTTTAAATAATGAAGCCTTAATTCTTGTGGAAACTTTTCAATAGAATACCTCAGCATTGTTCTGGGCATGACAGTATAATATTTGTTTAAGAACTCAAGCAAAACGTTTAAATCTCTCTTCCCCACTTCTCTTAACATCCATCCAACAGCCTTATGTATCAGGTCGTGCTTATGATTAAGTAATATCTCGGAAATTTTTATTGTGTCAGCAAATTCATTTTTGTCTATGAAATAGGAAGTAGCTATTATTGCAATCCTTTGTTCCCAAAGATTACCTGAGTTAGCCAAATCGTAAAGTTCTTTTCTATCTTTATCATATAAATATTCTCCAAGTATTCGAGCGCTGACATCTACCAGATCCCAATTATTAATATTTTCAGTATTGTCTAAGTAAAAATTGATTAACTTTTTACGTTCTTGTGTATCTTTCGTAAGTTTAAAACGATTTACAATTAAAATTATTGCTACAAATCGATATTCATGGATTACACTATTTAGCATTTTTTGAATTTCATTTAGTGGTAAATCTTTAAACTTGGAAGCTATTATTCTTTGTTTTGGAACTGTCAACCCCAAAAAGACATCTCCTTCCGCATATTCACCTTTCCCAGTTTTAAAGAAACGTTGAGAATGTTCTGCCCTTATTGGGTCTGCTTGTGAATTCAAAACTTCAATTAACCGAAGATATATATCATTCATAATATTTTTTCTATGACATTTAACGTTTCTTTGGATTCTAAAAGCCTTGTATGGCCTACAATATCTATTTCTACATTATTAGCGCCTTTTAAATATAGACTGGAATTGGGTATGACGTGGTTATCGAACTTTGGATAGATATTTATTATTTTATCAGTCTTTGCATCATCAAGAGCTTTTAACTGGGATGATTTTGGTTTAAGTTCATGTAAATTATGAATATTTAAATATCCAAAAATAGTTCCATTGTTAGGGACTGCGATGTTAATAATTTTATTAATATTTGAGTAATCAATATTTAATAAATTTCTAGCAACAATACCTCCTTTACTATGAGCTACAATAATAATGTTCTCAAGTTGATAATCATTTATAAACTGAGAAATTTCATCTACTATTTTCAATATCGGATCACGCGTTTTAAATTTCGGGAAATGAATTTTATAACCTTGTTTATTTAATCTGTCAGAGATTGTTTTTAGTGAACCCCAAGGTCCATTAAATCCGACAATCATTAAAACATTCCCTGCATCTCCCTTGTTATAATTTTCAGGAATAGTTGAGAAGAGGCTGAAGACTTTATGTCTAAGTATAAGTATGTATTCTTGAATTATATTTATGATTAGCATTAATAAAGATTGATCAATTATCATTATCTTGGAGCAGGATACGAGAATCCTCAACCAGCACTTACTGAGTTTACGAAGTATAGTGCTGGTTAGTCCCTCCGTAGCTTTAGCTAAGGTGGGAGAACTCAAATAAATGATTTTATAACAAATAAGCGGCGAACCGGAATCGAATCCCGTCAACAACTGTTGACGAGGACTCTCGAAAAATCAAGATAAAATCTGATTTTTCGGAGCCGGTTCCCTTCTCCCGGTATCCCGAGTTAAATAAAAATTACTTACATATATTTGTTATGGAGCAGGATACGAGAATCGAACTCGCGACTCATCCTTGGGAAGGATGCGTATTACCTCTATACTAATCCTGCATCTTTATGAATTATAATATACAATTAATCAAATAAATATTAATTTCATAGATTGAATAAAGAAATTTCGTTAGCAACGTTTGCCGGAGGTTGTTTCTGGTGCACAGAAGCTGTTTTTCAACGTGTAAAAGGAGTATTGAAAGTTACGCCAGGATATTCTGGAGGACATATATCAAATCCAACATATGAGCAAGTAACATCTGGTGATACAGGACATGCAGAGGCAATACAAATCGAATTTGACCCAGATGTTGTTAATTATGAGTACTTATTAAAAATTCATTTCAAAACTCACGATCCTACAACTTTAAATCAACAAGGAAACGATATTGGTACACAGTATAGATCGATTGTTTTCTATCACAACGAAAATCAACTTGAAGTTATCAAGAAGGTTTTAAAAACACTAACGTATGAAAAACCTATCGTTACTGAAGTTAAAGAATTTGTAAAGTTTTATGAAGCTGAGGACTACCACAAAAATTATTATAACGAGCATAAAAGCCAGCCATATTGTCAGATTATTATTAAACCAAAATTAGAAAAGGCATTTGGAAGAGACTATTAAATTTCTTAAAAATATAGGAAGTAATAAATTGGGAGCAATCAAATCCATAAAGAAGCTTTTTGGAGGGACTGTTAATCAAACTTACAAAATCACTTCCATAAATGGTGAGTTTGTTGTCCGAGTGAATACCATAGATCAAATAAATGTATTTAAAAAGGAAATCTATTGTTACGAAGTTGCAAAAAAATTAGGAATACCATCCCCCGAAGTTATTGATTTGTATGAGAATTCAATACATTGCGTTTTGACTACAAAGTATATTCAAGGTTTATCTGATAAAGAGATAATAGAAGATAAAAGATCACTTGTTTGGAGAAAATTAGGTGAATACTCACAATTAATATCTCAGATTAAAGAATTACCCTATGGCGATGACGCAGAGAATATTTCAGATGCAAAAAGTCATTATTTAAACAAAATGCTCTCATATTCGACAGAAGAATTCTCAAATAGCAATGACTACTTTATTAAAAATAATTTATTCAACCAAAGTGAAGTTAAAAGAGTAATTAATTTACTTGATACTTTAAAAAGTGAACTTGCAAAAGTGGATTTTGGATTGATTCATGGTGACCTATCCCTCTCAAATGTAGTTCTTAATGATAAAGGAGGTGTCTATTTAATTGATTGGGGTTGTGCAAAGTTGTCCCCAGTTCCTGATCTCCCAGTTATGGAACTCTATCTACAATCGATATTAAAAGAAAGCTTTCAAGTAGAATATATATTTGAATTCCTTAAAGGATATGGTCTTGATAATAACTATATCGATAAAACTCGAGAAAGATTAAACGCAATGTCTTTGTTGAACTTTACTGACAAAATTAGGTGGGCAGTTGATAATGATAAGAAAGAGGCATTAAAGAAGTATAAGGAGAAACTTGAGAAAACCAAACATCAACTTTTAATGATTTGAGTAATTACATCGTTCACAAACTCTGCATTTTCCAGATTACTCATATGCCCACTATCGGGGACTAAACGATACTCTGAATTCTCAATTCTTTTGTGCATATATTGACCTATATTTTTAAAATACTCCAAATCGTATTCTCCAACGAGTATTTTTGTGGGACAAGTGATTTCATTTAACCTACCTTTCGCATTATCCACAGCAATTTCATATTTTTTGTCATTTAACCAATGCCATCCTGAGTAATCACTAACCATCAGCTTAAGTTTAGTTGATATTTCTGGAGTTTTGTTTGTATATTCAAAGACTTGATGCGATAGCCAACTCTCTTTAGCTTTTTGAATGTTATTATCTATTCGTATTGAGAAATCCACCGTACTTCTATATCCTCCAAGTGAAGAATCAAGAACTGTCAAAGTTCTCACCAATGTTGGGTGTTCTAAAGTGAAATCAATGGCAACTCTTCCTCCCATCGATAATCCAACTAGATGGACTTGTTGAAGTTCGAGGTGTTTGATCAGTCGAAAAAGATCATCATGATGGGAATAGATTTGATTTGGAATAGTAGATTTTCCAAAACCTCTTAAATCGAATACCAGAACATTGTAATTGCTTGAGAAATGCTCAATCTGAGGTTGCCACATTCTATGATCAAGTGAAAAACCGTGGAGAAAGACTAGTGTTTGTGATGATTTGGCATCATAGAATTTATAAAAAAGACTACCTTTGTATTTAAAGTCACTCATTATTAAAAAAATAATTTTTTAATATATCCTTTTCAAATCTACCATAATAACTCTTGTATTTATTTAAATCATTTTGTGCAATTTTCCCGACAAATAATCTCAATATCTCTTCTTGGTCGAGCTTCGCAATATTTTGAGCATGTGAAAAATACATTGCAGGTTTTAATATATCTCCTGGCTTCGAAGTGTCAACAAAGCCAAATTTATGCCTAGAAGTTCTTTGCCATGCAAGTTCCGCTTCAAAACCTAAAGAGATGAAATAATCATATACATCCCTAAACGAAGATTTCACTCCAACTCTGCTTGCCATATATTCAGCGGAGTGTTGGTATTTAGAATGATTGTCTGTAATAACAAGATCTTGTAGGTATGTTGCTAGACCTTCTTCAGTCGCTAAATAATCATCACTTCTTGGAATATTCTTATATATTCCATTTTCATATCTCAATATATGTGATATTTCATGTTTAGCTTCACTTTCAAAGCTAAAAAATTGAAAATTAGCGTACTTGGACATTTCTAAGATCTTGTTGTGACAATTAGGCCTGAAACTAAATCCATGCTTATCTACAACTTGAAAGCTGTATTCATTAAGTCCAAAAATATTAAATCCTTTTTCAAACTCAGCTTTTACTTGTTGTGTGGTCCGTTCTGATAATTCTGAAGGTTTTCTTGACAGTATTTCATTAGCCAAATCAATATAATCCCAATCATCCATTTGAAAGTGAAGTTTTGCATATTTATGAATTGAATCAATATCTTGATCTTTGATTGATTTCATCAAATTGAGTTTATCTCCTTGTGTAGTATATTCAACATCTTCGTTTTGCCAATAATATTGAAATTGGGGATTGTAATGAGATGATGCAAAGAATTTCTCTTTTTCTGATGCCAGAGTTAATGGAGTGATAAATTTAAGGAGATTCATTATTGAGTTTTAAAATATCTTTATGTGGAGACAAATTAAAGATAGATCATGAAGGTGTTTCATCTATCTCTTGTTGAGTTTCTTATATATAAGCGGCGAACCGGGGTCGAACCGGCGACCTTCTCGTTGGCAACGAGACGTTCTACCAACTGAACTACCGCCGCTTAGTAATTATCTTCTGAAATTTTACTAAATTTACCTACAACAAGCAATTATTAGATGATTAAGTTGTTATTTCGCCTTATCTAGATTAAAATTAGACAGTTTTCAACAAAATATCATGGCACAAACATATGACCTCATTGGACAAAGACAAATTCGTATTGATAAAGCAAATCAATTACGTGAACTTGGAATAGATCCATACCCATCAGTTTCTAAAAAAGATACAAAAGCTGGTGACGTAATAAATGAATTCGAGAAATATGAGAGAAATGAAGTAATCGTTGCCGGAAGATTAATGTCCTGGAGAGAACACGGAAGTTTAATTTTTGGAAATATTCAGGATCAAAGTGGATCAATTCAACTTTATATCAAGAATGATGTGATTGAGAATACCGATAAAACCAAAGGCATTATTGGTTTTAACGAACTTCATCTTCTGGATATGGGTGATATTGTTGAAGCAAAAGGAACGGTTACGAAAACTCAAAAAGGCGAAATTTCAGTGCTTGTTACTGAATTAAGATTATTAACAAAGTCCATTAGACCACTACCTGATAAATGGAAAGGCTTACAGGACAAAGAAAAAATCTTTAGACAGAGGTACCTCGATTTGATAATGAATCCTGAACACAAATGGAGATTCACCAAGTTAGCTGAAGTGACTTTTGCAGTTCGAGAATTTCTTAATAGCAAAGGCTTTTTAGAAATTAAAACCCCAATTATCCAACCTTTATATGGTGGGACAAATGCCAAACCATTTGAAACAAAAGTAAACGCTTTAAATTCTGACTTCTATCTCGCAATCTCACACGAGCTTTATCTGAAAAGACTTATCACTGCCGGTTATGAGAATGTGTTCAATATTACTGGTTACTTCAGAAATGAAGGAATTGATAGAACACATAACCCAGAATTCCAGATGATTGAAACAATGACAGCATTTAAAAACTATGAATACAACATGGATTTGATCGAAGAAATGTATCGTTTTATAGCTACAAAGGTATTTGGTAAGACGAATTTCATTGTTCAAGGACATGAAGTTGATTTTGGTAAAGATTGGCCTAGAATTAAGATGATTGACGCAGTTAAGACTTATGCAGGAATTGATTTCAATGAAGTGAAAACTATAGAAGAAGCTCACAAGATTCTTGAAAGTATTGGAGTATCAGAAAGACCTAATAGCATAGGAGAATCGATGGTCTTAGCGTTCGAAGAGAAAGTAGAACATCAACTGATAGAACCAACATTTATTTATGGACACCCAGTAGAAATATCACCTCTTGCAAAATCGATGCCAGATGATCCTAGATTTGTGGAGAGATTCGAAATTTTCATCGGTGGAATTGAAGGTGGAGATAATTGGACAGAATTAAATGATCCAGTAGAACTCTATAATCGATTCAAACTTCAAATAGATAGAAAAGCAGATGGAGATGAAGAAGCACATCCAATGGACCTCGAGTTCTTAGAAGCTATAGAATATGGAATGCCTCCAACAACTGGACTAGGGCCAGGGATTGAAAGACTTACTATGATGTTTACTGAGACAGAATATATAGATGATCTTTTATTCTTCCCAATGATGAAACCTGCAAGTGTTACTTCTACTCAGAGAAAACTATATGGAGAAAAATATACTCAAGGTGTCAAGAAGTCATTAAATCAAGACAAAACAAAGAAAATGGCAGTTGTTTTGGATAAAGATTTATCAGGTTGGAAAATGACTAATACAATTGGTCATTTATCTGCATATCTTGGAAATAAAATTCCAAAGAATTCATTCCATTCTACCGATACCTTTCCTACAATAGATGGAACTATCCATAGTAATTCTCAATATCCAATAGTAACTTTGCAGGCAAAACAGGCACAACTGCACACTTTATTGACAGAATTAGAGGGAAGTGAGTTTGAGTTCCTTACATATGTAGAAGAGATGGTAGATTTCCACGATGACAAAGAACTCTCAGAAGCACTTTCAAAGAAAAACAAAGAGGATTTAAACATCTTTGGAATCGGAATCTTTGGTGACAAAGAAAAATTAGAAAAAATTACCAAGAAATATAGTTTATTCAAATAAAATGGCACTACCAACAAGGGAAAAAGCAAAAGAATTATTATTTGAAAAAGTAAAAGACGAATATCAGCGTAAACATTCTGAAATGGTTGCAGACGCAATGGAAGCATATGCAAATAAGTTTAATGAGGATACAGAGCTGTGGTACATCACTGGTTTATTACACGATTTAGATTATTACGCGTTCCCAAAAGAGCACCCAGCGAAATCCGTCGAGTGGTTTAAAGAATGGGGATACCCAGAAGAACTTATTCATGCAGTTGAATCGCATGCATTTATGAGAACGAATGTAAAACCTCAGACAAAAATAGCTAAAGCACTTGTTGCGTGCGATGAAATGAGCGGATTGCTTTACGCATATTCTTTGATGAGACCAGAAGGATTTAAGAATATGCAAGCAAAATCCGTTAAGAAGAAATTCAAAGATAAATCTTTCGCGGCAAAAGTTGACCGCTCAGACATCCAATTTGGCATGGATGAGCTTGGTGTTGAGTTTAATGAACATGTTGAACTTCTAATCTCAGTTTTTTCTTCAGAGTAATTCTCAAACTGGGCAGTTTTAAACATCATTTCAATACTCTCCATTTGTTAGCAAAAACAGTCATATTTGCCTTTGCTTCTCCATCGTTACTTAAATATGCGTCAGCTTCAGGACGACCCTCAACCATAACATAATCACCTTTTTTAACTTTATCAACTCTTTCGTAAGATTTATTGAAAATTAATATATTGAAAAAGCTCGTACGTTCTTCTTTCTTTCCCCCAAGATACTCGTTCACAGCTACTGAGAATCTCGCATAGTTCTTGCCATCCTTACTTTCTAATATTTCACCGTCTTTTGTGGCTCTTCCTAAAACCAACAATTGTTGCATAGACATAATTAATAAAATAATAAATTAAATTATTATGATTCTATGCGAACTTTCTGGAAAAACTCTGAAGTTTAGTCTTTTTTCTCTTCTCTGGTTGTGTTGTTTAAGATAATTTCTTTAAGTTCATCAATATTGTCACTCCAAGCACGTCCATTTGACCACTCAAGACCTTTGAACTGCAACTTGTACTTATCTTCAGGTTTCGTAGCTGAACCTAGATAGAAATACTTTTGATCTTTATTTTTACTATGTAGGATAGCTTTCAACATCATGCCCATACCAAGATTGGAATTTATCATGTCAATTTGATAAAAAGGATAGGCGTAATGCAAGATTTTCTCAGTTTGGAAAGTTATCACATAACCCACTTCTTTTTCCTCCGATTTATATGTGAGGAGATAATTGTAATTGCTTTTAAAGGGATTTGTGAGTAACTCTCGAGCCTTATTTGTTGTGAATGTTTTACTGCCAAACTTCGTTTCGTAAAACTCTTTTGCTAATTTTGAGATCTCCCAATCATATTCATCAAATGTCATAGGGATTTGACCTTCGGAAATCATCAAATTCTCGTTGTGCTTTAGTATTCTTCTGTTTTCACTTGTAAGTTCAAATTTCGAAAGATCGATTCTTAATGACCTGGTTTGGTTCATAACTCCTTTCCCAAGTCGAGTAAATATATACCCGAGTGAATATTTTTCCTCAATAGATTCTTGAGAAAGATTTGTAAGAGTGATTTGATCTGTTTTGTAATAGTTTGACATATACTATAATAACTTGTTAATTCAACTGATATTACTATAACACTTACAAAATTATGAAACAAAATCGATTAAAAGTTAAGATTGCCTCCTACTTATTATTACAAAGAAAAAGTAGAATTCTTATGACAAGACGTTTTAATACAGGTTGGTCTGACGGGATGTATTCCTTACCTTCTGGTCATATAGATCAGGGTGAATTTCCGTTGGAAACAATAGTAAGGGAGGCAGAAGAAGAAGTAAATGTTCAGATAAATCCAATGACTACAGAATTAGTCCATATACATTTTCAGAAAGATACTTATGTTGATTTCTACTTTAGAACACAAGAATGGCAAGGTGAAATTAAAATTAATGAACCAGATAAATGTGACAAAATTGTTTGGGTAGAATTAAATGAAATCGATAATCTTGAAATTCCTGAGAAGATTAAAACTGCTTTAAGTTTTATTGCAAAAGGGGAATTTTACAGCCAAGGTGATTAACAAAGTGATTAAATCAATCTGATAGATTGTTAACTTTCAACTTCTCAATTTCCTCAGCTAACATTTGCATGTAAAGCGCATAACCAATTTGTTTGATATTTCCGTGTTGTTGTTTCCCAAGTAAATTACCTGCGCCTCTGATTTCTAGATCCCGACTTGCTAACTTGAATCCCGCCCCTAATTCACTTGATTCTTTAATCGCTTTTAGTCGCTGTCTGTACTTTCTTCTCTCTCTGAAACGTTTTAAATATGTTGGGTTCTTTATATGAGCCTCCAATTCACTGTCATCATCTTTTAGCACATCACCATCATAGAAAAAGTATGCATAGCCCTGTTTATCTCCTCGCCCCACTCTTCCTCTCAGTTGATAAAGTTGTCCTAAACCGAAGTTCTGAGCATGTTCAACTATAATCGTGTTAACATTTGGCATATCTAAACCATTTTCGATGATTGTGGTACAAACTAGAATATCGAATTTACCTTCATAAAATTCACTTACATTTTTCATTAAAGTATTTGGACTCATTTGACCGTGTGCGAAAATTATTTTCGCTTTTGGCAATAATTTGCTGAGTTGATTCGCCTTGGATTGAATAGTTTCAACTTTATTGTGTACATAATAAACTTGTCCGTTTCTCTTAAGCTCTTGTGCAATTGCTATTTTTACTTTATCCTGATCGAGTTTTGTAACTACGTTTTCAATAGATTTTCTGCCTTCTGGTGGAGTCTGGATGATAGATATATCTTGAATACTTGAAAGTGCCATACTTAAACTCCTTGGAATTGGAGTTGCGGACATAGATAAAACATGCACACCGATCTCGATCTGCTTCAATTTCTCTTTTTGTTTGACTCCGAATTTTTGTTCTTCATCAACAATTATTATTCCAAGATTCTTAAATTTAATATCATTTGAAAGAAGTCGATGAGTACCTACGATGATATCTATTTTGCCATTTTCCAAATCTAATAAATTTGATTTAACTGCTGTACTATTTAGTCTCGATAATGATTCAACCCTAATACCAAATTTTGAAAATCTCTCTTTAAAAACTTTCTCATGTTGAGTCGTTAATACTGTTGTTGGACATAATACAGCCACCTGATAGCCACTCTCTACCATTTTGAAAGCTCCCCTCATGGCTATCTCTGTCTTACCAAATCCAACATCACCTACTATGATTCTGTTCATTGGCTTTTCCAAAGAGAGGTCGTTTAAGACATCTATTTCAGTTTGAGTCTGATCTTTAGTGATTTTATATGGAAAATCAGCAATAAATTCTTCATACATTTGAGAATTATTATGGTCAATTGGTTTTGAGTTGGCTATCTCTCGTTTAGCATATAAAGCAACTAATTCTTTAGCCATTGCGAAGATTGATTCTTTTGTTTTTTTCCTAATCGCTTCCCAATCAGTTTTCCCAAGTCTGGTGATTTCTGGATCTTGGTCATCAATACTGATGTACTTTGTTAATTTATCAATCTGGCTTAATGGAACATATAACTCATCTTCTTCTGCATATCCAATTAGAATATAATCTTCTTTCATAATTTTTTTTATTCTCTCCCCTACCCCTAATCTGATTTCTTGAACATATTCTTCTTGTTTAATACCCTTGTAGACTCCTACTCCGTGATCCTCGTGAACTATAAAATCACCAATCTCGATATCTCCTTCCAGATTTGCCAATATCTTTCTTGCACGTTCTGAGGAGAGCTTCTTGACTTCAGAACCTAAGAATACAGTTCCGAATAATTCTTTGTCTGTGAGAACTATCGTCTTTATTGATTTTGATTCGAAACCAGAATCAATCGATTTATCTTCCTGAACATATTTAACTAGATTTGAAGGAATCGATTTCTTTTGTTTTGTGAAGATTTTTATTTCATATCCATTTTCTGATTTATTTTTAATATCCTTCTCTAAAATATCTAATCTATTGAAATATAGCTGCGGGTATGTGAAATCAAAACTTACACTAGAATTGCTTTCTTGATTCTCAAATCTGTCACCTCCAAAGATTAAGATTGCATTTAGAGGCTCCAGGTGGGAACTAATTATGTTAAATTGATCCAGTTGGATTTTTGAGTCAACTTTGGTTAAATCTCCAAGTAGGAAAAATTTGCAGGAATTGACTTTTCTGCCATAAATCTCATCATAAGTCTCGGCATATTCAATTTCATCATCAAAAAATGACACTCTGATAGGGTGATTAAGTCCAGGTGGCCAAAAATTTAAAACATCACCTTTTAATGAATATTCCCCAAGATTTTCGACTTTATGACATCGAATATAACCATATTCGATTATAGACTTAATAAGTTGAGTTGCATTTGCCTTACTAAAGATTACTAAAATAGCTGACTCAATATATCTCCTGAGTTCTTGATTATCTCTAAAAACAGTAATTAGACCTTTCTCATTATTTTTACTTATTAACTTACATAAACTATCGTAAATTTGTGGAGTTACCCCATAGATTTCGGTTATTGGAAGATATTTTTGCTTATTTTCTGGATTGTTAAGGATAGATTCAAGTTCCGTGAATGCACAATGTTTTCGAATACTTTGTTCAATCATAATTATTTAGTGCTTTCTACTCGAACCCATATTTCATCAAATGATTTTTTTCGAATTCGCTGTTGATAGAAAATAATTAACCACATATATAATCTCATAGGGTAAAGCGCAACGGACCAGATATATTCTTTAAAGCTCTTTGCGTATTTAATCGGAAACCAGAAATATTCTAATTCTTTCCAAAAGTTTCTCACTTTTGTATTATTCTCTATCACGCCGAATTTCCATAATTGAACATACCCACCAACTGCTCTCAACTTTTGTTTATACCAGTCTTGTATATTACTTGGATAATTAACAAATACTTTAGCTTCTGGAATGTATTCAAGCTTGCCACCTTTCGACAATAATACATAGGACAAATATGCATCATCTACTAAGGTATCCTTTGGTAATTGTAACTGAAAATTTTTCATAGCCATCGCATATCCACTTAATGCAAAGAAGTTGCTTTTTGAACCTACAAACACTCTAGAACGACCAGATCTTATCCCTTTGAGTGTAGTTAATCTTTTGTGATGAGCGGCGTCTGCTAACAAATGTGAAAGGTATCCAAAGAAATTGTTTTTTTTATCAGCTGAAACAGGACGTCCGGTCGACCCCATCACTTTTGGGTTTTTAAAAGCATCGTGGAGAAGTTTGATACTGTTTTCACCTAAGTAAACATCCCCATCTGTAAGTATAATAATCTTTCCTTTAACTTTTTTAAGAGCAAGATTCAGTGCTATAGGTTTACCTTTTCCAGGATCAATTACGCTAGTCCATTCTACTTTTTTATATTTGTATATTTCTTTACTTGCTTGACTTAACGTTTCTTTATCTGGGATTACAGTAATTAGTTGGAATTTATTTTCATACCCACTATATTCGGAGTCGCATATGCATTTTACAGCTTTTGCAACTGTTTTCTCCTCTTTGAAGGCTGTTAATATTACTGTAAGATCCATATTGTTAATTTAATGGATGATATTATATCTCTAAAACGTAGGAAATAATAATTTTAAGCTTTTGAAAATATGTCGAATTGCTGAACCCTTTTTTTCTTAATTGGTGATTTCTTTTTAAAACTACCTGGAATTTTTATTCCTTTTTCTTTGCAAATTTCATTTAGTTTCCACATGTACAATCGACCTTTGTTGTTGTCTCTTGTAGGATAATCAAGTGTAAAAGTCAGAGCTTGTTCAAGTATTCCTCGAGGTAAATCTTTTGCTAATTTAATATAGAGTGCTTTATGTTTGGGATCTTGTAGTTTGTGAGACAATCTCACACCAAAATCTTGAAATTCATTTTTTAAATATTTACTGTTTTTGGTTATCCGATCAACAAAGTCATACTTCTGTAATAATGAAGATGCTTTTGAAAGTTCTCTTGGTTTTGTATTAAGTGTATTCATTAATGATTTTGTATGTGCTGGGTTTTACAATATTTTGTGGGTAGAAATACTTGTCTAAAAATCGGTTTATATAGAGAAATAAGTGTTTAGTTTCTCGATCATTCCTCTAAATCCATGACTACCCATAAAAACAATTACTTTGTGTACATCTTCACCCAACTCTATCTCTTTAACTAGTAGGTTTACCAAGACATCATCGTCACCTACATAAGTGATATTGTCATAATACCCTTTTAATGAATCTATAAGCTCCTCTGCATTGAATCGTTTTGTTTCAACATTAGGTAACTTCGTGAAGCGAGGGAAGATAACTTCGTCTGCCATTTTAAATGCGTTTTTGTAAGTTGGTATAGAAGCTGATGTTCTGTTTCCTGTATTTGGCTCGAATATTGCTATTATTTTACTATCAGGGTAGTCACTTCGCAAAGCTTCTAGACTGCCTTGAGCCTTAGGTGGTGAACTTCCGAAATCGTCAATAATCAGAAATTTTTCATTCTGGATTTTGATTTCTAATCTTCTTTTGATACCTTTAAATTCTGAAATTGTGTTTTGGATATGTTCTTTTCTGACACCTATTTCGTGTGCTAATACAGAACCAGCTAAAAAATTTTCTTCGTTAAATTCTCCAATGATTTTTCTCTCATAAGGAATAATTTCTAGATTAGTAGGATCATCCTTGAATCTTATAAATGTTGGAAGTGGTTTAGATGTTTTCTCTAGATACCAATCCGGAATTGTAAATGCTTTGAGTTTATTTGCAGAATAGTAAATCACTCTACAATTAGCATCTTTAACAACATCAACAACATTTTTATCGTTTGCATTTGCAACTATCATTCCTTCTTCTGGTATTGTCTTTATATAGTTTCGAAAATTATCAACATACGCCTTTTCAGTTGGGAACATGTCTGGATGTTCCCATTGGCATGAATGAAAAATTAGATATTTAGTATGGTAATGAAAAAATTTTGAAGAGTTATCATCAAGGGATGTCATGTATTCATCTCCTTCAACAATAGAAAATCTAGTATTATCTTTTTTAGCCATAATTGTTTGATCCATATTTACATTCAAACCGCCATACATATAACTGATATCAATGTTTGCATTTTTCATAATTTCGACTAAAACAGCAGATATTGTAGTCTTTCCATATGTTCCAGCAATAACTATTGAATCTTTTGAAATAACAAATTTCGAAAGTATTTCAGGAAATGTTTTTATTGATAAGCCTAATTTTTTGGCTTCTTTATATTCAATATTTTTGTCTGATTTTAAACCCTGGATTATAACCAAATCGGGGTGTTTCCCATCTTCGTCAGTTAATCGATTTGCTTTGTAACCTATTCCAATTGGAATATCGTATTTCTCTAGAAATTTACTAATTGGAGGAAAGAAACCTTTATCACTGCCAGTAACTTTTGAGCCTTCGTATTTGAACATTACAGCCAAACCAGATGTTACCACACCACAGATTCCTATTATATGTACCCAGTTTGGTTTTTCATTCATATTTATTTTTCTAATTCTCTTAGATTTATGCGTTTAAGTCTTCTAATACCATTGTCTTCAATTTGGTTGATCAATCCTTCATATGTCCAGTTTCTTCCATTCTTAATCTCTGTCCAAGTTTGATTTTGAATTTCGTCTTCAGGATTGTTTATAAGAATTTTACCAAATCTGACACCATTTTCTTCTTCATATCCACTTATTGAGTGAACATATTCGATTTCTTTCAAAATATCGTCTTCAAATGTGACTTCAGAAATCAGGACTATATGATGCGAGTTTTTTCTATGACCTTTACTACGAATTAAATCACCTGGCCTAACATCTTCTAATTTCTCAATTTTTGTGCAATTTAAATCACTTGTGATTGTGTTTGCCCCTAATTGTTCAACTGGTCGCAATAATCTTTTAAACTTACTAATAAAATTATTGTTTTTAAATCTCATATATTTAATTAATGGTCTCTTCCCATTCATTCTTAACCAGTAATTTAATACATGTACAATAAAACCCGAACATTCTATCCCGATATGATTTGTAGTCATAAAATCTCTGATCTGAGTTTCTGATAATTTGTACAAATCAATACCTTTTAATTGTGATTGTACTTTGACTTCTCGAGCGATTTCGCCTGGATCACCCTTACCTGATAATACTCTCAAGCCACCTCTCTGACTTTTAGTGTTTATGAAATATGGTGTAACAATGGATTTATTAGCAATCGG
>JAGQLL010000006.1:30548-75288 GCA_020429395.1 Candidatus Dojkabacteria bacterium
ATCATAATTGATGTTCTTTAATAGATATCAATGCTTCTTTTATCCAAGGAATAGTGTTCCCTTGAGAGTCGATGGCATTTTGGTTTAGTTGAAGTCGTACAATTTCGTCTCCTTGATTTAATATTCTATCTTTAATAGGTGTCAATACCAATACTCCTTGACGATCCATACTTGCTACATTTGTAGCATATTTTTGATAAAGAAGAGCCTTATCTCTATCTTCATCTAGAAATACAGTTGTTGGAGCAATTTCATCAGTAAATCGATTTTGGGCAGCGTTATCACCTTGTAATCTATAAATTCCCATTTTCATACAATGTTTAATGGTAATTTGTTTATCCGCTCTATTAGAAATTTGTGAAAAGTTCTCGGTCTGAAGGTTTTGTAGATTGTATTCTTTGTAATTAAGATCAATTTTTAATCCCATAAATTCATAAAGATGTAGTAAAGACAAAGGAACTTCATCTCTAAGCAATTGCATTTTTGTATACATAGGTACAGATGCGGTCTGCCTCGCGTTAATTTCAATTACGAATGTTTCCCCATTTTCTTTTACAATAAAATCGACACCAAACATCCCTCGAAATCCCTTTTTATACATATTTGACCCAATTATCTCAGTTTCTTTCATAATCTGATCTGTATTGTCTAGGTTGATTCTTTTTGACCAGTCATTTCCAATTGTTGTCCCCCATAATGCACCCAGATCTTGATCTCCAGTAATTTGCAGGCTTAGTCCACCCATAAAAACACCTGTATTAGTAACACATGCATTAATAGTATAGGCAATCCCCGAAACATAAGCGCTAAACTTAGCAAATCTTTGATCGTTTTCAGCTTGAATTGAGTTAAACTCCTCTTCTGTATCAATAACATATGTACCTGAACCAGTATGTCCTCGAGCAAATTGGATTACAAATGTTTGTCCTAATTGATGAACCAATTGCAGGTATGAAAGATTTCCAAATTTATCAAGAATTGTTTTCGGAAATTTTACTAGTTGAGATAGATTTTGATATTGAGTAATTTTCTCTTCAAATTCGCGATTTAATAGAGAGGTAGTATTAAGTGTGTTAAACCCTAGTTCTTGGACTTTCTTTTCATAAGCAGGATTTACTTTAAATGTTTGTGCGTAATTTAATTTCTTCTTGTTTTTATCTAGAAAGTTTAAAACTTTTTGATCACTGAGAAGAATTCTGGTACCACCCTGCGGGTTTATTTCTATCTCAGAATCACATTCAAGACAATAATTCTTAATACCTCCATCATTAAAATATTCAGAATATTGTGAACTTTGAATGTAAATTAAATAGTAATTATTTATAAGTGTTTCGAGACCTAGTCCCCGTTCTGGATTACGAACGAAATAATATAAGTTTTTATCAGATAAGTGAGAATTTAAATTGTTTGTATAGTCTTGTAATCTATTTCTCATTTATGTATACGTAAATTTTGTTTTCAGAAGTAGAAACGGGTTTTTTATCGTGGAACATAAAGGTGTTTGATATGAAAACGGCATTTTTAGGCATTTCTTGAGTTAATTTTTTTGCAAGTTTGTCCATCACTTTTGGGTAGAGATAAATGAATGCTGCATCGTATTTTTCATAGTTCAATTTTAAGAAGTCTTCTCTGATTATGTGAACTTTTTTGTAATTTCCAATTAGCTTCCTGAATTTCATGATTAAAACTAATATAGGATTGAATTCTATTGCGCTCACCTCATAACCTTCTCTTGCAAGAGCAAAAGCTACTCGACCATCGCCCGCCCCAAGTTCTGCTATATGCTTAACTTTATGATTTTTCAATTCTTTAATTGCTGTTTTTATAGTCTTTTTTGATGTAGGGAAATATGGAGCACTAATACGGAACGCCTTAATCCAATAATAGAAATAAACTATATATATTACTGAAAGTACAAGAAGGGCAATTAATTCGATCATAATCCGCTAAAGAGTAAAACTGGATATTTATAATTATAACCCTTTTTTACGGCTTTTCTCCAACCAGAAAAAGCCAAAAGAGAATTAAAACTATAATCCTTATGAAGTAAATTATTAACTATTTCTTTATCTTCCATGAGTTGTGTATCAGAAATTACCCATCCAAAGCCATTTGATTTTTTTATTATTTCAACCACACTATTTTTCCTATGAGCAACTCTATCTGTAATTGCATCCGCAAGACTAGTGTCTTTTCGCTCAAAATCCACATCAAAATATTTTGATATTGAGTTAATCTTCTCAGTTTGGCATATGTGGATCGGTACATGAATATTTAACTCTTGAAACCCCTGGTTAATCCCAATACTACTTGTACCGCTACTGCATGGTATAAAAATTGCATCAATTTCCGGAACCTGTTCAAATAGTTCGTACGAAATAGTTTTAAAGCCTACGGGAGCATAAACATCAGTGGACCCACGTAAATTAATAAAATCAGGATTATTATTCAGAAATTTAATTAATTCGGATCGAGGTTTATTTGATAAGTTAATGTTGATTTTTGAATTTGAAAGTTCTTTTATATTATTTAACTTCGAACTGTTAATTTGTTCACTTAAAAATAATTGCAATTCAACATTATATTGTCTAGAAATATAACAAGCGCTGACCGCAGAATTTCCAGATGAAGATAATGCGAATCTTGTTTCTCCTTGTTGTATATGTCGAGCCATTTGATAGCCGATACTACGATCTTTGAATGATCCGTTTAAATTATCGTTCTCATCTTTAATTATTAGATTTTCATCTTCGTATTTCAGCTCGATAATAGGTGTATTCACCTTTAAATCGAGTATTTTAAACTTGATTTCAATATCATCAAAATAATCCCAATAGCTTCTCATAGTAATTTTGTTATAGAATACTTGTAATAACGTTATAATCCATATCATAATACACTAGACTAATTTTAGTTTTTAGACAACCACTATGGATATTAAAATCACATCACAAGGTAAAGAATATACCTGTGCAGAATGTAAAAATGAAGCATCTGTCGAGCAAGGTAATGGTGTTGGAGATGTTGTAGAGTGCCCTTTTTGCGGAATTGAGTATGAAATCCTTTCCAAAGATGATGAAGGAAACTATGAATTATGCATCATAGAAGAAGAAAAATAATTGCAATACCTCATTCAATTTATGTATCATATTTGTATCACCATTATACTTAAATGATGTTATTTCATTTTTAGAAATAATTTTGTTGATGTATTGGTCTGCTGGAGTAGCTCAGGTGGTAGAGCAACTGTTTCGTAAATAGTAGGTCGAGAGTTCGAATCTCTCCTCCAGCTTATTATTAGTTTTAAAAAACAAATATGTTTAACCCCGAATTATTAATAACAAATAAAATCCTTACTAATATAGTAAATATTGAAAAAGAGGTATTACTTTTAAATGCTTCCGACATTACAACTCAGCAAAAAATCAAATTGAAAGCCACTTCGAAAGCACTATACCTCTTTCACGCTTCGCATATGATCGGCTATAACATCGGTTTGAAGGATGCTGAAAAGATCAGTGAAGGTAGGGTTTTTGATCAAGAAAATCAGAATATAGTTGTATTAAACAATATAAGAAATCTTCACGAATTTATTCGCTCAAGCCTTCAAGATGAATACATAGACATTGATTCGAGTATTCTCTTGCATATGAATAAAATCTTGCTTTCGAATTGGAAAGAAGTTTGGGAGGTAAAATTCAGAAACCCACAATTAATTGAAGATACAGATTGGAACGATTGGTTGCACCTTACTGATAAAACTATTGAGCCATTAACTCTTCAAGATGAACTTAGGTCAGCTTTTGACTGGTATAAAATTACTACACAAAAGCTTTATCCACTTATCAGAATTTCAATTTTAATATATCGACTTATTCAAATTGCACCATTTTCTCATCTAAATAAATTTACGATAATTGGTGCTTCAGATTTCTTATTAAGAAAGAATGGATATATAAGTGACGATTATTTGTCTACTTTTCGACTTTTTGATTCAAATAATTCTCTATTTAAAGACGTCATTGCTAAAACCAATGTTGAAAATCCAAATGATCTCACTCTTTGGGTTGAACATTTTACAGACTCTCTAGCCCGAGAACTAAAATCAGTTTCGATGGATATTCAAGAATTCGCTAAAGCAAATCCTAAGCAGAAGAAAACATTTCTTGATCTAAATAAAAGACAGTTAAAAATCCTAAAATATCTACAAACTATTCCAACTATCAAACGTGAAGATTATGTACAAATTATGGAGGTCTCAACTATGACAGCATTTAGAGATTTAAATGATTTAGTCACAAAAAAATTGCTTAAAGTAGATGGACGTGGTCGAGCTACTAGGTATCATTTGGCTAATCGTTAATCTGTAGAACTTTTCGAATATTTTCTATTGTATTTTTGTTTTTAATAATAGTCTGTAGGTCGGTATCTTTTGCCTTTTTTATGCCCTCTACCGATCCAAATGCCCTCAAGAGTTTCTTCTTAGTTATATTACCTATACCAGGAATATCGTCTAAAACAGATGCGGTCTGGCCTAGCGAGCGAAGTTTTCTATGGTAATTAATTGCAAATCTGTGTGACTCGTCTCTGATTCGTTGTAGTAGAAAATATCCGTCAGAATTAAAATTAAGTCTTCTTTGAACAAATTCGAGTTCCCCTTCTTTGTCTTTTATATAGAAGATATCTTCATTTTGTTTAGCTAGACCAACAATAGGAATATCCACATTTAGACTAGATAGCACCTTGTAAACTGAACTTAGTTGTCCTTTTCCGCCATCAATTATTATAAGATTCGGATTAATTGAAAAACTGGCATCAGGTTTATTGGATTTATGCTTAAAACGTCTAGATAACATTTCAGACATCATCGCAAAGTCGTCGGGAGTAGTTTTTGTTTTTATTTTGAATTTTCTATATAAATTTTTGGCAGGATTTCCATCTACAAATACAATCATAGAACCTACTGCATTTTTTCCTTGGATATTTGAAATATCATAACATTCGATTTTGAAGTTTTCTTGTACTTTTAAATCAAAATGATCTAGTTTGTTCACCAATTCATTTAATGCTTTCAATTTATGTTTCTTTTTTTCTTCATGAAATGCTGTCTCATCAGTGAATGTGTCTTCTATAGTAACTCTTTGTTTGATATATTCAAGATCTTGTATTTTATTCCTTAGATCAGCAGATTTCTCAAATTCATATCTTTTAGAAAACTTCTCTAGATCAGTTTTAAGTGCTTTTACAAGTTCATTATGACCCTTAGTAAAGAAAGTGTTTATACCTTTGAGATTTTGATTATATTTTTTCTTAGAGACATATCCAGCACATGGTGCTTGGCAAAGACCCAAGTGAAAATATAGACAAGGTATTGGGTCTGAAGATTTTATAATTTTTTTATTTGTATTAGGATCAACAATTTCATTTATAACTCTGTTACAGGTTCTGTAGGGATAGATTTTCCTCAAACGTGACAATATACGTCTAACAGGCATTGTATAGTGGTAAGGTCCTAAATATACAGCATTCTTTCTTGTTTTTGAACGAACAATTTGTAATCTAGGGAAATCCTCGTTTTTATCAATCATTATCCAGATGTAGTTCTTGTCATCTTTCAGGTCTCGATTATAATATGGCTTATACTTTTTAATAAGATTGGTCTCAAGTATAAATGCCTCTAACTCAGAATCTGTTGAGATGTGTTCAATACTAACAATATTAGCAACAAGATTGTTAATATGAGGATCGGAGTGGATTTTTGAAAAATAACTAGATACCCTTTTTTTGATATTTTTAGCCTTACCTACATATATAACAGATTGGTTTATATCCCTATAAATATAACATCCCGGTGTATCCGGCAAATCTGGTAACTGGAGTTTTATGATTTCTTCGCTAGACACGGTTATAGTTCTTCGTTTAATGCCCTTCTGTAGGTATCAAGTTTCCTGTCATGAACAAAAACCCTTGAGCATTGACATTCAAGGATTTCGGTACCATCTGCTTTTTTATCAATAACTTTTGCTTTTTTTAAACCTTGGGTACAGCCTGGACACATTTTCTTTTGTAATAGAATGCCCTGTAAAGGCGTTATTAGTTTTTTTAACATAGCTCTGAATATTTAAATCTGATAACATTATACTTATTAAACCATAAAAGACCAAAATGAATTTGGAAATTGTAATCACATTAATTATCCTGGCTGTTTTGCTTTCGTTTATTCTCGCATTTCCGATTATTAGCTTTTTGTACAAATTTAAAATACAAAGAAATCTAGATGTTGATTTCTCTGTTTTAATTGAGTCTCGCAAACACAAGGTAGGGACACCTATTATGGGAGGTTTGATAATTATTCTAACAGTTGTGATTTTAAATTTAATTTTAAATTTTAACGAAACTACAGCGGTTCCAATAATAATATTTATCAGTTTGGCACTAATAGGTGGTCTTGATGATGTTTTGAACTTATTTGGACAAAAACGAAAAGTCAGGACTTTAAATAGAGTCATAACATTAATAAAAGTACATCGTAATAATCTTTATAGACTAAAATTGTTTCTAGGTCTCCCATGGATAACCTTCCACAGAGTTATGAGAATTTTCGAGTCTAACCCAGGGAAAGGTTTATTTGCTCACGAAAGATTACTATTACAACTTGCTAATGCTCTGGCTTTCTGTGTCTGGTTTATGACCTCCCAAGAAAGCCCAGAACAAATTGTACTGCCTTTTATTGGAATGGTCTCAATAGGTATTTTAATAATCCCTTTAATTATCGGAATAATTCTGGGAATGATAAATGCTGTAAATTTCTCTGATGGACTTGATGGATTGTCAGCCGGAATGTTGGTGAATGCATTTGTCGGATTTCTTATAATTGCTTTCTTTGATAATAACGTTCCACTTGCATTGTTGACTTCCACAATTATTGGAGGTTTGGTGACATATTTGTACTTTAATATTCCTCCTGCTAGAGTTCAAATGGGTGATGTGGGTACTTATTCCTTAGGCGGACTATTAGCTATCATCGGCATAATGTTACAAAACCCGGTGGTACTTTTTATTATTTGTTTTCCATTCGTAGTCGAAGTTTCAAGTACTGTTATTCAAAGTGCTGTGAGAAAGCTTTTTGGAAGAAGATTGTTTAAGATGGCTCCCTTACATCATCATTTTGAAATGATGGGTTGGAGTGAAGAAAAAGTAGTTATGAGATTTTGGCTCTTCTCTAGTCTATTTACACTATTGGGGATTTGGGTGTATTTTTGGTAAAGCTTTGCTATAATTACACTTCGTTCTTTGATGTTACTCTTTCTAGTAAGTTTCAATGACCAAAGGGAATTGAAACTTAAGAGGAGGAACAAGCGGAAGCAGGAACTAAGTCGCGTTGCGATCTTAGTGGATGCTGAAGCTTTGTTTCGACGAGCCGAGGTAGCTCAGCTGGTAGAGCACCCGCCTGAAGAGCGGGGTGTCGTCAGTTCAAGTCTGACCCTCGGCATATATAAAGTTAATAATATGGGCACTTATCCTCTGATCAAGTTAGAGGAGTTCGGTCATTTAAAATAGACTTAGGGCGCTTAGCTCAGCTTCCGCCAGAGGCGGATCAGCCTTTGGCTGAGGTTAGAGTCCCGCTAAGCGGGATTTACACCGAGTAAGTTATAGTTCATTAAAAATATATGATTTAGCTGGGCGCTTAGCTCAGCTGGTTAGAGCGACTCGTTTACACCGAGTAGGTCGGGGGTTCGACTCCCTCAGCGCCCAGCTAGGTCATAATATTCATGAATAAATCCCCATTAAAATACTTCGTTTACATTCTTTTATAATGAATCCGGGTGCTTAAATCAGCTTCCGCCAGAGGCGGATCAGCCTTTGGCTGAGGTTAGAGTCCCGCGAAGCGGGATTTACACCAAGTAGGTCGGATTTATTGATGTAATAAATTGGAAGGGAGATTTCTCTCAAAGAGAGATATCTGTCTTGGAGACGACTTCCTCAGCGCCCACCAATAAAATTGATATCATTAATAATCTGTATCCTCAATTCTTCCATAGAGTTAAATTTTATGGTTTCGCGAATAAATTCACCCAAAATCACCTTTACTGTTCGTTCGTATATGTCCCTGCTAAAGTCCAGTATGTGCACTTCAAATTGAGGTTTAGTTTCGCCGAACACAGCCCTTGGCCCATAATGAGCAACACCTTTATAAGGTTTCTTTTCAATGTAAATATCACAGGCATAAACGCCATACTTTAAACCTGAAATATCAATATTGGGTAAAATATTTGCAGTTGGAAAACCGATTTTTGTTCCATCCCCGGAACCTCTAGTCACTTTCCCTGAGAAGTTGGTTATCTGTTTCTTTCGCATTATTTTCTAAACTAATTGCAATTATACTTAGTAATAATATCGCAATTCCAAATGCTTTTGCCATGGATAACTTATCTGGTTCTCCATAAGGATTAAGTGCTGTTATTGCTATAAGTACACTAACAATAGGGAATGTTAATTCTGCAAAGGTTGCAACCTTAGCCTCTGTACGTTTCAGTCCGTGATAATAAATCAAAATCGCACCTGCTCCTGTAGTTAAACCAATAACAATAAATCTCCACATCTCATCAATAGTTACATTCCAAGGATAATACTCTTGATTAATAGCAATCATAACAATAAGACTAATTGGGATTGCTAAGAAAAATCTGAGACTAGTTGCTTCAGAGAAAGAAAGCTTTCTAAGTAGGTACTTAGATAATATGGTTCCAAATCCCCAACAAAATGCTGCACCAACTGACAAAATGTAGATTAATTCTTTTCCTTTTAGTTGTAACTCTACCCCATCTGTACCAAAACTAATCATATAACTCCCAATTAATGCTAAAGGAACTAATGAAAGCAATTTCAAGCCAATTTTTTCTTTAAGAATAAGACGTGAAAAGACTATTACAAATAATGGTTGTAGTTTTTGAAGTAGCACAGGTGTCGAAAAATCATAAATTGCAAAACTATTTTGAAGTGCTTGCGTAAACATCAAAGTGGCACCTACGCTACTAACTAGTGTTAGTAAAATTGCAATGAACCATTCTTTGTTATTCAGCGTTCTAATCTTTTTAATAGAACGGAAAAATAATGGGCTTATTATTACAAATCCAACTAGGTGTTCAATGAAAACTATGCCCGCTGGGGTAATAGTGTTTGAAAGTTCTGATCTTAATACTGCGTCTAAAGCCCAAAGTCCTCCAGCCAACATTATGAATAATGGAGCTATTTTTATTGAATTTAATTTTGCAAAAATTTTCATCTTATATATTAATAATATTTATGACAATTTCGAAGTAGGTTGATTGTATTAGTTTTCGCTTTTATAAACAAGTTTTCAGTACTCTATTTCATGTAGCTTATTATTTTTAAACAAATTAGCACTTGACCACAACGTCTGCTAAATGATATATTTTAACCTCACTTTATAAATAATATGACACCAAGACAAGTAAAACTTTTACATGCAATAATTGATGACTTTATTAACAATGCCACAGCAGTTGGTTCTTTGAGTCTAACACATCGATACAATCTAGGTGTAAGCCCCGCAACTATCAGAAATGAAATGTCTGATTTAGTTGAACAAGGTTATCTGGAGAAACCACATAGTTCATCAGGCAGGATACCAACAAATATGGCTTACAGATATTTTATTAGAGAGATTTTAGATGAATTAGATGACTTAGAGCATACATTAACAGCAAATATTTATGAAGAACTATTCCAACATAGATTTGATTTTGACGATTTAATCTACCAAGCACTTGACCATCTATCTACTCAGACAAAAAATACAGCTATAGTGTTACTAGAAAACAGAATTTACTATTCTGGATTGTCATATTTAGTTGATAACCCAGAATTTTCAGATAGTAGAAGCTTAAGCTTATTGTTAACAATTCTTGAAAACAAACCTTTACTTAATAAAATATTTAACAGAGCAAAATCCAAAAACAGTGTAAAAATAATGATCGGAGAAGATTCAGGAATAGACGGACTTGATGATATCGCTTTTGTTTTCTCAGATATTAATCTTCACGGTAATAAAAAAGGATATTTAGCCGTATTAGGCCCCACTCGTCTGAATTATCCAAAAGTAATCCCCCTAGTGGATTTCTTTTCACATAGTTTAAATCAAGTTATATCAGGTTGGTAAATATGGAAAATTTTAATAAACTCACAAAACAAATTGTCGATACAACCAAGATGCTTCTAATACGACTAGATGAATTAGAGGTTCCCTCAGAATTAATCCGAATAGATTACGTCAAGGTGAATATCGATCAAAACACTTTCAATATTATCCGTTCAGAAGTATCTAATTCAGCAATTATTATCGCTGAAAATGACCAAGAAAAGATCCTTCTACTAAATCACGGATTTGAAATAGTAAAAGATCAAATTTTAGAGAAAATAATTTTTAATATATCAGAAGTAGAGAATCCTGAAATTGATACTATTGTTTTCCATGTCGATAATATTACTGAACTAAACATAAACCTTCAGAAGAAAGGACTTCATGTGTCTAAAATTGAAAAAGATGGTAATACAGCAAAATTTTCTTTAAATAAAGAAGCTACAAATATAATTTTTACAAATTCACAATTGGCTCAGAATGAAGAATTAATGGCTCTTAAAACACGTCTTGTTCAAGAAAATGAAGCTAAGTTAAGAGTAATGGCTGATTTTCAAAATTACAAAAAAAGAATTGCACAAATTCAGAGAGAATCGCTTGATATGGCAAATAAAAACCTAATTGATCAGATAATAGAGGTTGTCGATGACTGTAAAAGAGCAATTAACAATGAAAATCATGACGGACTGGACCTGCTACTTGAGAAACTTACGATAGTATTAAAAAACCAAGGCCTAGAACAAATTAACATACAAAAAGGAGATAAATTCAATCCTGAAACCATGGAAGCAATTTCA
Organism: Candidatus Dojkabacteria bacterium; assembly: GCA_020429395.1. Taxonomy (GTDB): domain Bacteria; phylum Patescibacteriota; class Dojkabacteria; order B142; family OLB20; genus JAJTYI01. The sequence goes on from JAGQLL010000006.1 coordinate 41,508, forward strand.
TCAACTCCTAAATCCGACGATCAAGTTGCAAATACTGTAGTTCATATTGATCAATTTGGATACAAATATACATCTACAAACAAAACATATCGATCTGCAAAGGTCATAGTAACCAAATAATATTAATTTTTAAATATTTACAATGAGTAAAATTATCGGAATTGATCTTGGAACAACAAACTCATGCGTAGCATTTGCTAGCGGGGGTGATCCTGAGGTCATTACAAATAAAGAAGGTGCTAGAACTACTCCTTCTGTTATCGCAATGAACAGCGATAATCAAGACGTTCTTGTCGGTATTACTGCCAAAAATCAAATGGTAACTAATCCAGAACAAACTTTTTATTCAATAAAACGTCTAATCGGACGAAAATGGGATGATCCAGAAGTACAAAGAGATGTAAAACTTCTACCATTTAAATTGAGAAAAAGCTCTAAAGGTGGAGTTGAAATCCAATTTGGAGACAAATGGTTGCCAGCTGAGGCAATTAGTGCAAAAGTACTAGCTAAGATAAAAGCTGATGCAGAAGCATACCTGGGTGAAGAAATTAAAGAAGCTGTTATAACAGTTCCAGCCTACTTTGATGATTCACAAAGACAGGCCACAAAAAATGCTGGAAAAATTGCTGGTCTAGATGTTAAAAGGATAATCAACGAACCTACAGCTGCTGCTCTAGCGTATGGATTAGACAAAAAGGGTGAGAAAACTATAGCTGTATACGATTTAGGAGGTGGAACATTTGACATCTCTGTTCTGGAAATTGGAGATGGAGTCTTTGAAGTTAAATCCACAAATGGAGACACCCATTTAGGAGGTGATGACTTTGATCAAAAAATTATTGACTGGCTAGTTGATACATTTAAAAAGGAGCAGGGAATTGATTTGAAAGAAGACCCCGCAGCATTGCAACGACTTAAAGAGGCTGCAGAAAAAGCAAAAATCACTCTATCATCTGCTGAAAAAACCGAAATTAATCTTCCTTATATAACTGCAGATTCAAAAGGTCCTAAACATTTAAGGATTGATATGACCAGAGCTGACTTAGAAAAGCTTATCGGGGATCTAGTAGATAAAACACTAGAACCTGTAAAGAAAGCACTCAAAGATGCAGGTGTAACAAAAGAGGAGATCGGTGACGTAGTTATGGTTGGAGGAATGACTAGAATGCCATTGGTGGTGAAGAAAGTGAAAGAATTTTTCGGTAAAGACCCACACCAAGGTGTTAACCCCGATGAAGTTGTAGCAGTAGGTGCCGCAATTCAAGGTGCAGTACTTGCAGGAGACTCTAGTGTAAGTGATATAACCTTACTAGATGTAACTCCTTTAACACTTGGTCTAGAAACATTGGGAGGTATTAGAACTCCATTAATTGAGAGAAATACTACTATTCCTACAGAAAAGTCTCAGATATTCTCAACCGCTGCAGATAACCAAACCAGTGTAGAAATTCATGTTCTTCAGGGTGAAAGAGAAATGGCAAAAGATAACAAAACGTTAGGTAGATTTATATTAGACAACTTACCTCCTGCTCCTAGAGGACTTCCCCAAATAGAAGTGGTTTTCAAACTAGATGCAAATGGAATACTACATGTTACTGCTAAAGACAAAGCAACTGGAAAAGAACAATCAATCACAATTACAGCTTCTACTCAATTAGATGATAGTGAAGTGGACACCCTTGTCAAAGAAGCCGCAAAACATGCAGAGGAAGATAAGAAGTTTAAAGAGAATGCGGAGACAAAGATTGAAGCTGAAAGCTTGATATTCCAGGTGGAGAAATTTATTGAAGAAATGAAAGACAAATTTAGTGATGAGGAGAAAGAAGAATTAAAGAAAAAGTCAGAAGAACTAAAAGAATTAATTTCTAAAGAAGGATTTGATATTACTGAAGTGAAAGATAAAACAAAAGAATTATCAACCAAACTTCAGGAAAAAGGTGCAGAAATGTATAAGAAAGCTTCCGAAGAAGAAAAGAAATCATCAGATGAAGATAAGGATAAAAAAGATGATGACCACAAAGATGATGAAGATAAGGAAGACAAACCAGAAGAAGGAGAAGTTATAGACAAAGATTAACAATCTTCTGAAAACACTAAAAGTCCCTGCTTTGCCAGGGACTTTTATTTATGGTTTTAAAGGTTTAATTTGATATCATTAAATATGGAAATTTTATTTGTATTAACAATCTGGTTCGTTAAATCTTTAACTTTAATTCTCAGGATTACTAGAAGAGGACGAGGGACTGCATTGCCGGGATTAATAATTGAAAAGTATTTTCCCAAATTGATTCCGTATATCTTACAAAAATCTCCCTACACTATACTTATCACAGGCACGAATGGAAAAACAACAACTAGAACTTTTCTAAACAACATACTCCAGTCCAATCACAAAGTATTACAAAATAGAAGTGGTTCGAATTTAATTCGTGGAATCGTTTCGGAAATTATTTCACAAACCAATATTTATGGTCGTCTAGACTACCAATTTGCTGTTTTCGAAGTTGAAGAAGCAAGCATGCCCAAGATAACCAAGTATATAAAACCTGAACAAATAATTGTGACGAATTTATTTCGTGACCAGTTAGATGCTTATGGAGAAGTTGACAGAACACAAAGATTTATACAAGAAGCAATTGATTTATCTCCAAATTCACTAATAATTCTAAATAATGATGATCCAAGAGTTAACTCTATAAAAGTTGTCAATGCAAAAAATGTTCTCTATTTCGGTATAAATGACGAACTAGTGAACAAATTTGGTTATGAGGGGATCAAATCTAAAAACAAAAATGATGGTGAATATGCCTCAAACCTTAGAATTCTAGAGAATCTAGGGACTTCTTTTGACTACGATAATCAGCAATTTCAAATAAATATTCCAGGATATTTCAATGTATACAACGCAATGGCTTCTATCTTAAGCGCTTTTAGCATCGGAATTCAGATAGAAGATATTAATCACGCACTGAAAGCAACAAAACCTGCATTTGGAAGAGGAGAAATTATCAACTTGAACGGAAAAAAACTTCATATTTTTCTAGTAAAAAATCCAGCAGGTTTTAATCTGAACTTAGATTTGCTTAAGAATCTTAATAATTTGAATCTATGTCTAGTTTTAAACGATAATACGGCTGATGGCAAAGATGTCTCATGGATCTGGGATAGTAATTTAGAATTACTAAATGACTTTGACCTCAATACAATATTTTGTTGTGGTTCAAGATCCGAAGATATGTTACTACGATGTAAATACGCACTAAATGACGAAAATATGGAATCTATTAATTTAATCGAAATTAAAGAGATTCACAAACTCATAGAAAAAATCAAAGTCTCTGAAGAAAAATCTTACTATCTTCTTCTTACCTATACAGCTATGCTTGAATTAAGAAAAATTATTACTGGGAACTCACTAAATGTATAACGACAAACATAAATTAAAATTTGTTCACTTATATCCCGAAGAGATGAATATATATGGGGACATGGGTAATGTTTTAACCTTGAAGAAACGATGTGAATGGAGGGGTATTGAATTCGAAATAACAAATATAAATCTTAATAGCAATAAATTTGAACAAGGCGATATATATTTTATGGGTGGTGGTCAAGATAATGATATGTATAAAGTCTTTGAAGATCTCCAGAAATATAAAAATACATTTTTAAATGATGAAATTGCCAACAATAAGCAATTTTTGTTAATTTGCGGTGGCTTTCAACTATTTGGTAAATATTTTATCGATTTTCAAGGAAGGCAAATTAGTGGATTAGGAATTCTGCCTCTAGAAACTAAAGCTCCTAGCGACAACCTACACGATCGATGTTTAGGAAACCTAGTAACAGAAATAAATCCCAACCTTATAGAAGAAGTTAATAAATACTACGGAAAGAAATCCTCTAATTATCTAGTCGGATTTGAAAATCATGGTGGACAAACATATTTTACCGATGATTCAGTATCTCCACTTGGAAAAGTAATAATAGGTTCTGGAAACAACTCAAAAGAAATGATTGAAGGAGTTTTTTATAAAAATATTATTGGTTCGTATATGCACGGTTCTTTATTACCAAAAAATCCTCATCTTGCAGATTTCATAATTGGTCGTGCATTGTTCCGCAAATATGGTGAAAGTTTCCAATTAACAACCCTTAATGATTCTGTTGAGTGGAATTCTCATAAAGCAATTTTAAACAAAATGGGTGTTACCTATAATTTTTAATCAATTCCAAGAAATATTTTTTGTATCTTCTCTGGAAACTCCGCTACATCTTCTGGAAAGTTTTTCGTAATATCAGTGATAATTTCCTCTGGCGAGGTGATGATTTTACTTTTTATTAATTTCTCTTTGTATGCATCTTTTCCGATAAGAGCAAAATCTCTAACCTCTTCATCGACACGTGATGATATCTCGTATAGATCAAATGATGTTTTGAAATGTGGTATTTTTCTCAATTCCTCAATTACCATCTTTACTTCGGATTCAATACTCACATGAGTGTTGTCTATAACAAAATTGAACTTGCGATCAATGAGCTCTTCATCAAATATATCAATATTATGTAATTCCTTGAAAAATTTTTGATTGATTTCATCCCTATGTTTTAGAACTTCCATTGCACCCTCACGTTCGTCTTTAACAACTTTTTTGACTCTTTCTTCGAAATCACTTTTTAGAAAAATTGAGAATATTTTTGGATGTTTGCCAATCAAAAATGTTCCAATATCCGAATCAACAATAATCCTTTCTCCTTCAATTAATTTATAATCTCTGTATCTATCAGCGGTTGGGCCAATAATAGGTTCAATCAAATCGTCAGATTTTGGACGATTGAAACCTTCTTCACTGTAACCGAGTTTAGAGCCTATGTAACGGAAAACACTTCCAAGATATAAATTTTGATAATTAAAAAGTTTTGAAAGAATTAATGCCAATGATGTAGCTCCACTTCCACTCCATCCACTCACTGAGAAGTTCATGGTATTAATATCTGCGTTATATTCTGATGACATATCTAGTTAATTAATGTTGATGATTTTAACCTTTTTTCAATGGTGTTTTCAATCCAATAACGATTAATGTAGCTAATCATCTTGTGTGTTTCACCATCTACTTTAAGTCTTAGACAATCTGATAAACTATTTTCTAGATAATATTTTTGTATTTTTAATACTCTGTCGCTAATTACCTTCCCTGTTTTGTCTGACTTTGTAAGATTATATCCCAACTCATTACCGAAGGATAGAATTCTAGTTTGTTTCTCCAATATTGGCTCTCCAGATTTCACATAGTCAACAATGTTTGGTGTAAACCCAGCTAGATCGAGTAATTTAAGTTCGAAAGAAGTTAATAATTGAGGAAATTTGCTTTTATTTAATGAGGTGAGTTCAAGTAAGTCATACATCAACGTATACGCTTTAATCTCATCATCGTTAGTTGAATTTAATTTCTCTATAATCTCTAGAATATATAGTAAGTGATTTACTATATTTTTATCTTGTTTAATATCTTGATAATCATTTAATACCTGTACTTCTTTTAGTAGATCTATACTTTTCGTCTCGTAATAAGTAAATCTTGTGTGGTTTAGTAAATCAATTGATGAGACACGTTTTGAGCTTGATTTTCCGACACCCTTTGCTACAGTTTCAACATTTCCATGTTTTTTGGTAAGGAAAACAACTAACTTATCTGCCTCAGGAAACTGTTTGATTTTTATAATAAAACCATACTCGGACTTTGTTTTCATAGTCCTAATTTTTGAATAATACCACTTGAAGAAAAATCATCAGTTTTTTTCACGATAATCAACTTCCCTCCAATACTTTCAATTACTTCTTTTTTATTAACAATGCCTGGATCTCCTTCTACTACTGCTAAATATTCTGGTTGCATCTCCACTACGAACTTTCTTAGGTCTTCCCAAGATGATTGCCATTTATGAATATAGTCAATTGTTTCTAAATGTGAGAGTGCTTCTGCTCTCTCATCTTGGTTAAAAATCGGTCTATTTGTGCCTTTCCTACGTTGAATTTCATTATCACTAAGTATCACTAGTAGTACTTTTACATCATTAGAAATTTGGGTTTTAACTGAAGAAAAAAATCGAAGATGTCCCAGATGGAGAACATCGAAGCTGCCCGTGATTAGGACAACTTCGTGTTCTTTAAATATCTTAATAACATCTTTGTCGTTAATAATTTTTGACATTAGCCACATTTTGAATATCCGCAGGATCTACATAGTATACATCCTTCTGCATATTCTAAATCAGATCCACATTCGGGGCAATCTAACATGTCACCAAAATTATTATCTTTCGAATAGCCAGATTTTGTATCTTCTTGAATAACAACCGTTTGAGTGGTGACTGTAGTTTCTGCAACATATTCAATGTCAGCAGGATTTTGCTCTTCAGAACTTAAAGTAGGCTCAATTGGAGTATTTGACATCCCATCATCAATTAGTTCTTCCTCCACTTCAGGGACTTCTTGCTCAGAAAACATTTTTATTTGCTCTCGTTGTTCTTCAATGTGCTTTTTCAAGATTTTCGCAACTGCATCAGGCACTGAGTAGATAAACATTCCTCGATTCAATGTAGGTGTGGATGTACGAATTCCTTGAAGTTGTTTCACTATCGACTCAGGCTTGATTCCCGAGCGAAGTGCCATAGAGATCATCCTACCCAGTGCCTCAGTGTAACCTTGTGTGAAACTCCCACTTTTACCAATATTTAGGAATACTTCGACTATTCCTTGGTCGTCTTCATTTATTGTAATATACAGATCTCCTTGCTCGGTTTTCACTTCATAAGTTTTTCCTCTGGTTACTAGATCTCTTTTTCTAGGTTCTAAAACATTACGAGGCATTTGTATAGAAACAATTTCTTCTTTAGTTGAAGTGTTTGTGTCCTTTTTGGAGGTTCCTACTTGAAGCGCAGGGTCTTTGCTTCCATCTCTAAAAATAGTGATACCTTTACATTCCAGATCAAATGCTAGCTCGTATACTTTAGCAACATCTTGCCAAGTAGCATGATTTGGTAAATTGATAGTTTTCGAAACTGCACTATCTACATATTTTTGGAAAACTGCTTGAATTTGAACGTGAGATTCTGGTGTAATTTCATGAGTTGTTACAAAAACATCTACAATATTTGCGGGAATATTGTATTTTTCTGCAATATCCTTTAGATGCACTCCATTGGCAATTTCCGCCATTAATTCAGAAGAGTAAAATCCACTCTTTTTGGCAAATGAGAGAAATTGTTTATCTATAACCTCTTGATCTACTCCTCCCATTGAATTCTTCCTTCTATAACCAAGAGAGAATATTGGTTCAATTCCTGGATTACAATCAGCGATAATTGAAATTGTTCCTGTAGGAGCAATAGTTGTGGTGCGAACGTTACGCATATATTTCTTTTCTGATTTCCAATTTGAATCATTAAATGCAGGGAAATTACCTTTTTCCTTCCCTAATTCTTCAGACGCAATGTGAGATTTGTCTTGTATAAATTTCATAATCTCACCAGCTAACTTGATTGACTCCTCACTTCCATATGTAATGCCTAATTCTATTAATATATCCGCGAATCCCATAATCCCAACTCCAATATTTCGTGTTTTTCGAGTCATCTCCTCGATTTCTTTGATTGGATAGTTATTAACGTCAATTATGTTATCTAGAAACCTAACTGCAGTTGAAGTAACTTTTTCCAGATGAGTCCAGTTCACCATCTTTAATTTTTCTTTAAGATCAAGTTTTACAAGATCAACGTAAGAGATGTTCTGTGGTACAGTTATGAACTTTGCTAAATTAATATGTCCCATATTACAAGTCTCGAATGGAATTAGTGGTTGTTCGCCACACGGATTTGTAGCATCCATAGTTCCGAGTTTTGGGGTGTTGTTCTTGGCCTCAGCACGATCTAGGAAATACATTCCCGGATCACCACTTTGCCATGCATGTTTTGCAATTCTTTCAAACATCTCACGAGCCTTGATTACTTTGTAGACTTTTTTATCACTTGGATCGATTAATTCCCAGTCAAGATCTTCTTTAACAGCTTTCATAAAATCATTACTCGCTCCAACTGAAATATTGTAGTGAGTGATTGAGGTTAAATCGTCTTTACAAGATATAAAATCCTCTATGTCTGGATGACTTGCATTCAGAATAGCCATAGAACCTAATCCACGACCACCTCTACCTCTGATGGTGTCCTGAGCTCGATTAAACATACGAATATATTCAACTGGACCGGCTGCGTTCTCTCCAGTAGTTTTCACCTTTGCATATGATGAGCGTATTTTTGAAAAATTGAAACCAGTCCCCACACCTCTTCGCAGACATTGAATATTCATATTTAATGTTTGGAAAATCGAGTCGATGGAATCGTCAATAGGCAAAACAAGACATTTCGACATAATAGTTTCTTCCCCCATACCAGCCCATAATAATGTACCTCCACAGTAAAACTTCCCGTCGTTCATTACATCAAAAAATTCTTTTGCAATCTTTTTCTTCTTTGATGATGCTTCCTTGCTTGCTACAAAGTCAGCAATTCTTTGCCAAAGTTGTTCGGGTGATTCATTTATTTCATCGTTGTCATTCTTTTTCAATGCTCTTTTTTCAAGAACTTGAAGTGCATTTTCAGTCAATGAATGTAAAATTTTGCTATCACTCTTTGGATTCTCTTCTTGTTTACTGCTCGATAAAACTTGGAAATTCTTAGAACCATCTCTATAAATTGTTATTCCCTTACAACCCGATTCCCATGCAAGTATGTACGCTTTTCTGACTTCATCAATTGAAGCGTCATTTGCAAGATTTATGGTTTTTGATACAGCAGCATCTACAGAATTTTGAGCAGCAGCTTGCATCTTCACATGCCACACAGGTTCAATATCATGTGTAGTGACAAATATCTTTTTCGCTTCTGCTGGAACTTCAGGAAAACTATCCAAATGACCACCATTATCGGCGATTTTTTTCATTAATTTTTCGGAATAGAAATCATGTTCTCTGGCATAGGCTTCGAATTCTTCATTTACATAGAATAGTGATTTTCTATCTTCTTGACCTTCGTCTTGATAGAAACTTTTCCTTTCATAAACCAATGAAAAGATTGGTTCGATTCCGCTTGATGTATTTGAGACTAAACTCAATGTTCCTGTTGGAGCAATCGAGGTCATGGTAGCGTTTCTGACCTTTCTACCCATCTCATCCCATTTACTACCTTCAAAACCAGGGAATACTCCTCTTTCTGTAGCCAATCTTTCTGATTCTTTTGTAGAAGCTTCTTGAATAAAGGCAATAATCTTCTTAGCGAGATTTACTGCTTTGTCACTGTTATAAGCGATACCCATTTTATAGAACATGCTTCCCAACCCAACAACACCCAAACCTAGTTTTCTTGTTTTCTCAACCTCATCGGCGATTTTCTTAAGTGGGAAATCACTCAAATCGATCATATTATCTAAAAAGTGTGTTGCAGAATATGCCGACTTTTCTAGTAAGTCCCAATCAATATCCATACCTTCTTTTGTTTCTACAAGATGTGTTGGAAGAACTATTGAGCCAAGATTACATGATTCGTAGGATCGCAGTGGTTCTTCTCCACATGGGTTTGTGGCTTCGATAACTCCCAAAGGTTTAGTGGGGTTTGCATTTTGTGTTGTGTCTAGAAAGAATAAACCGGGATCAGCGCATTCCCATGCTTTTTCACATATCAATTCGAAAACTTCTCTCGCTTTTAGTGACTTTACTTTTTTTTCGTTTCTGGGATTAATTAAATCATATTCCTTATCTTCACGAACGGCGTTCATAAATTCATCTGTAACTCCAACAGAAATATTAAAATTTCGGATTGTATCATCTTGACCTTTAAGATTAATAAAATCAATAATATCTGGATGATTGATGTTTAGGATAGCCATGTTTCCACCTCCTCTTTTCTTCCCCTGTAGCACTTGATCAAAGGCTTGTGAAAAAGTTTTAATAAAGTGAATCGGTCCAGCAGCAACATTTGGTGTACCCCCAACTTCATCTCCTTTGGGTCTTATGTGAGAAAAATTAAATCCAGTTCCTCCGTTATTCTTTTGAACCAAAGCAGCTTCTTTCATAGTATCGAAAATCGATTCTAAATTGTCTTCAATGGGTAATACAAAGCAAGATGAAAGCTGTCCTGTTCCATCAATCTTATTTCCTGCTTCATATAGGACCCTAGAACCTGGAAGAAATCGATTCTCGGCCATTATTTGATAGAATTCCTTTGAAGTTCTCTCAACAACTCTTTGCTTTCGCGCTTCAGAACCTTTGACATATTTTGAGTCTTCAGAAGCCATAGCTGTTGCTACTCTCCAAAACATTTGTCGAGGGGTTTCTATCGCTTCACCTTTTGAATCTTTAAGCAAATGGCGTTTTTTCATCACTTCAAGTGAGTTAGGAGCGATATTTGGTTCGGAAAGACCTTTTGGTGGATCCACGAGACGTTGCTTATTGTTACTAGACATGATAGTTAGTACGGTTACAATTAAATATAGACATGAGTTATTTAGATTCTTTTGTTAACTCACGAATGAAAAAGGCAGATTTTTCAAATATTTTGTAAATTGAAGGAAGTACTTCTTCCTGTTTAATTTCTTGAAAGTTTTTCCAAACAACATCGGGATTTTCCATATTCGACTTCTCGCTATCAACTCTTGCGATAAAGAATTCTACAAGTCCAGCGAAATCATCCCTCCCATGAAAAGATTGGTCTGTAAATGGTATTGCGCCATCTAATATTTCAATATCATAATCTCTTTTTAGATTTTGTGATAAATTCTCACTCAGCATCTCCCATGTATTTCCAGGAATGTTGACTACATCTCCGATAGGTATTGTCCATAAGTTATTATCTTTAGTAGAAGTCATGTCTTTCACAAGCATAAATTCGTTTTTGTCATTAAGCACTATTCCAGCTACCGATATGAAATGTAACTTATTTTTAGTTTGGAGAGCGTTATAAGCTGATTCGTAAATTTCATGTACAACTGGAAGTGTTTTAAGATCTCGTATTTCTGAGATGGTTTTCCATTCCACCTTTTCAACTTCATTAGTGGAAGCCTTTATGTCACCAGCCTCATATTTTGATAAAAATGCTATAGCAACAACTTTGTGACCTTCATCGTCAACAAATTGATGCGAACTTAAATATTCTGGATATTTAATCTTTGCACCAGATTCCTCTTCAACTTCAATATGGAGACTCTTCTCAAGAGCCTCATACTTTTCGTTTTCATTAAAATGCATTTCTCCTACGTGATAAGAATAAACTCCAGGCATCAACTTTTCAGATTTGCTTCTAGAAGCAATTAAAAATTTCTGTTCCTCGTTATAAACAACTCCTATGATTAAAATTTTGTACTTATCCATAAAATTTCTAATAGCTTAACCAATTAAAATAATTTTTATCATGAGCCAGTTCATCAAAAAGTTCTGCTGTAAGTGTCCTATTAAAAGATGAAACTAAAAATGCTTCGATAAATTGTTGTGCATCCGAATGTGAGATTTCTTCAATTTGTGCGAATTTTAATGCCAATTTTTGAAAAGATATTTTTGGTGTATCATCATCAATTTGAATTTTCATTCTAAGAAATAGCTTACTCTGTCCTGTTGACTGGATTTCAACCGCTTTTAAAATACTTTCGGGTTTCAATGTTGATAGACCAATAATAACGAATTGCCAGTCCTGACTATCCGTCCACACTTTTGTAATTTCTGTATGATCAACATTTGAGGTATCAATAGCCACCCCTTGCTCTAAGTCCCTTTTTACTTTATCTAGTAGCCTATCAGGACTTATTTTTAATGAATCGAATGTTATTTTTTCCATTATTTTAAATTTAAAACTTGTTTATCTCGACTTTTGTCTCGATAAATAGTAAAACCTTTTAAATTAAGACTAGAGGCAAGTTTAAATGCCTTGATGACATCTTCAACTTTGGCACTTTCAGGCATATTTATTGTTTTGGTAACTGCATTATCTGTGTATTTTTGGAATGCAGCTTGAGTTCTTATATGCCATTCCGGAGTAATATCTCCTGCTGAAACAAATATCTTCCTCAACTTTTCAGGAACTTCCTTAATATCTTTTACACTCCCTTTTTGTGCCACTTCATGCATTATCTCATCTGAGTAAATCCATTCCTTTTTTAATGCTTTTTCAAGATATTTGTTCATGTATATTAGTTCTGAATCCCCTACTGTTTCCATATTCTTTCTGACATAAGCCATAGCAAAGAATGGTTCTATACCACCATTGCAATCCGCCACAAGACTTGTTGTTCCTGTTGGAGCAATAGTAGTAACTGTAGAGTTTCGCATATTTTTATAGCCTTTCTTATGCCATCTTGATCCTTTGAAATTTCCAAAATCACCTCTTATTTCACCTAGTTTCTTGGAAGCATCATGTCCTGTATCTTTTATGAATTTCATTACATTTTCTGCCAAATCAAGTGCTTCTTCGCTATCGTATTTAATCCCAAGTTCTACTAGCATATCAGCCCATCCCATCACTCCGAGCCCAATCTTCCTGTTGCCATATTTCACTATTTTTTCTATTTGTGGAAGGAGATGGTTTGATACTGTGATCGTATTATCGAGAAATCTTATTGCCGTGTTAATTACAAATTCCATTCTTTTCCAATCAATCTTTTCGTGAGTTGGAATTGAAAGATTCTTTTTTGAGTCAATAATAAATTTATTCAAAACAATTGAGCCAAGATTACATGCTTCATATGGTAATAATGGTTGCTCACCACACTGGTTGGTTGCTGTCATCTTCCCTACGTTCGGCGTTGGATTGTACCTGTCAATCTCATCGATGAAAATAAATCCAGGCTCTCCACTTCTGTATATACTTTCTGCTATTTTTGTAAGTAATGCATGTGGGTCTAGGGTTTTGTATACTTGTTTCTTGAATTTTAGATCAAAAGTTTTGTTTTCATTCAATGCTTTTACAAATTCATCTGTAATTGAAATTGAAATATTGAAATTTGTAAGTTGTGAATAATCCTCCTTCGCAGAAATAAACTTCTCAATCTCCGGATGGTCGATTCGTAATATCCCCATATGTCCCGCATGTCTCACTGCGCCACGGTTTAAAATTACTTCTGATGAAAAATCATATAATCTCATAAAAGAAATTGGTCCACTTGCTTCACGTCCTGTTGAAGTTACTAGTTCGTGCTCAGGCCTTATGGTTGAAAAGTCATAACCAATTCCTGCGCCCCTACGATGAAGTACTACTGTATTAGCTAAAGTTGTGTAGATAGATTCAAGACTGTCTTCTATAGGCATCACATAACATGCCGCTACTAGATCTTCCTTTCCTCGATCAAGTAATGACATACCTGATAGAAATTCTAAATTGGATTGGATTTCATAAAAATCAGCAATTAGTTGATCAAGTTGTTTTTTTGATGGCTTTTTGTAACCTTCTTTTTTATCGGAATTATCAGTTTCAGCCCTTGAAATAAATTTTGAAACTCTTTCAAACATCTGAGATGGTGTTTCTAGTGGTTTTCCATTTTTATCGATTTTTAAATATCTTTTCTCTACGATAAACTTTGCGTTATCAGTTAATTTAGGGGTTTTATTTTTCACAGTCATAATAATTTTTATGAAATTTATTTAGATTTTAATTCTTTAATTGCTTGCTCGAAATCTTCGATGGTATTAAAATCCCGATAAACTGACGCAAATAACAGATATGCTATTGTGTCGAGCTTTTTTAATCTTGTGAGTACCATCTGACCAATTTCAGTACTTTTTACAACTGTTGTTTTGCGATTTAGAAGCTTAAGCTCAATGTCATCTAGTAAATCATCAATTTGACTTTCAGTTAAATCACGTTTTTTAACAGCTTTCATTATTCCTTTTTTCAATTTTTCTCTGTCAAATTCTTCTACTTTTCCACTTCTTTTGTGAACATTTAAACTAATAGTCTCTACTCTTTCGTATGTGGTGAATCTCTTTTTACAGTTTAAGCACTCACGTCTACGCCTGGTAACGCCTGACTCGTTATTGTCTCTTTTATCGACAACTTTAGTTTCTATACGATGACAATAAGGACAAATCATGTTAAAAAACAGTGTTACGTAAGGGAAATTAGAAAGCATGCCCCTTACTTTCAAAACACAACAGCTTGTGTTGTTCAACTAGACTAACAACTAGAACTTGTGCTTGTCAAGTTATTTTATTATATTAACGAGGAAGAATTTGGAATGTTCTTTAGGCAGATGAAGTAGTCCTCAATTCTCAATATTGTCTTGCAATTCTTTAATCTTTAATAAAGCATCCAGAGGAGATAAATGATCAATATTTATTTGCTTTATTTTCTTTTTAAGCTCACTTTCTTCTCTAATGTTTGAAAAGGATAGTTGTTCTTGATAATCAATACTTCGTTCAGTAACTTTCTTGAATTGATTATTTTCTAATTCTTCGAGTATATCATCCGCACGTTCAATCACACTCTCAGGTATACCTGCTATTTTTCCGACATAAATTCCATAACTACGATTTGTAAAGCCTGGCAGAATTTTATGCATAAAAATAATTTTTTCACCTTCTTCGTTTACCTCTACAAAATAGTTTTTTACTCCTGGTAATTTCTCTTCAAGTAAAATTAATTCGTGATAATGTGTTGCAAATAGTGTTCTAGCCTTAATATTGTTAACTATATGCTCAACAATTGCCCATGCAATTGCCAAACCGTCATAAGTACTAGTACCTCTCCCTATTTCATCAAGAATTATCAGTGACCTTTCAGTAGCATTATTTAAGATATTAGCTGTTTCTAACATTTCTACCATGAATGTCGACTCTCCTCCAGCGAGATTGTCAGCTGAACCCACTCGAGTGAAGATTCTATCGGTTAACACAATCTTTGCGTAATCAGCTGGTACGAAACAGCCTATTTGAGCCAAAATGAATAATATTGCAACTTGTCTGATATAGGTTGATTTACCAGACATGTTTGGCCCTGTTAATATGATAAATTCAGTTGTATCTTTCTTAAAATAGATATCATTTGGGATAAACTGCTCTTCCATGGAAGATTCAACAACAATATGCCTAGAATTTTTGAACTCGGTGGGTTCTTCGATGTTCTCACTAATTTCTGGTCTTGTCATATTTAATTCAATTGCTAGATATGCAAAGTTAACATATACATCAATTGATGAGATTGCTCTGGAATAAGAAATTATTGAAGAAATTTTGCTTACGATCTCTTTACGAACATCTTCAAATATTTCATACTCTATCTCCGATGCTTTTGACTGTGCTTCAAGTACTATTACCTCCCATTTTTTTAATTCTTCAGTAATATATCTCTCGGCATTAACTAGAGTCTGCTTTCTGATATAGTTCTCTGGTGCTTTATCCGCACTAGATTTACTAATTTCGATGTAATATCCAAAGACTTGATTGAAACCTACTTTCAAACTTGAAATTCCAGTTTTGGCTTTTTCGGATTCTGCTAAATTTTTTATGTATTCTCTTCCTTGTTTCGCCTCGGTATTAATTTTATCAAGAGACTTGTTATAACCCTCTTTTACAATATTTCCCTCTGTAATGGTTATAGCTGGGTCATCTTTGATTGAGTTAGCTATTAGGTCAACTATGAATTTGATATCAGTATAGATTTCAGCATTTGGAAGATTTTCTTTAAGTTTGTTTAACTTACTTGATTTTATTACATCATAAAGAATATTAGCTTTCTCCAAACTGTTCTTTAAAAAAATCAAATCTCTAGCATTAATAGATCCGGTTGCTAATCTTGAAGTTAATCTTTCGATATCTGTGATATCTCTTAATGCAGTTTTGAGCTTCTCCAACAGGTTTGTGTTGTTTACTAATTCACTAGTATTTTCATATCTCTGTTCTATCTGTTCTTTCTTTTTAAGTGGTCTCAACAGCCAATTTCGTAGAAGTCTCTGTCCCATAGCTGTTTGGCAATTGTTTATTGTATTAAAGAGAGAATTTTCATCATTTCCCCTGAGCGAATAAAATAATTCCAAGCTGTTAATAGTGGTCTGATCAAGATTCAAAAAATCTTCATTTTGCTGATATGTGATTGTTCTAATATGTTGAAGTTCTGTTTTCTGTGTATTTTCAAGATATTTATATAGAACTCCCGCAGAAGTAATACCTACAGAATATTTTTCAATTCCGAATGACTTAAAGGATTTAATCTTTAACTTTTCCATTAATACTCTAGAGCTTTTTTGGAAATCGAATTCGAAAGAATCTAGTAGTTGGATAGTGAACTTTGAAAGTAAGTGTCGAAGTGATTCATATTGCTTTCTGTTGATAATTAACTCTGCTGGTCTAAGTCTGTAAAGTTCTTGAATTAAATCGTTTGGGAGAGTATTTTCTTTTGAATTGTATTCATTGATTTTGAATTCACCAGTACTGATATCACAATAAGCTAAACCCCACTTTCTAAATTTCCTATCATAATGAATAACAACAAGATAATTATTCTCATATTCACGAAGTAAATTTTCATCAAGTATTGTTCCTGCCGTGATGACTTTAACAACATCTCTTTTAACAAGCTTACCAGTCACAGCTGGCTCAAGTTGATCAGCAAGAGCCACTTTATGGCCATTTTTAATAAGTTTTGGTAGATATTGCTTTAGTGCATGATGGGGTATACCAGCCATTGGTATGCGATTCTCAGCTTTCCCTCTGCCAGTAAGAGTAATTCCTAGTACTTTAGAAATTGTTTTTGCATCATCATCAAAAGCTTCGTAGAAATCACCCAATCTAAATAACAATATGCAGTCTGGATATTTATCCTTTAAGTTCATATATTGTGAATACATTGGGGTGTCTGCCATCGGAAATGATATTGAAAGCACATTTTAACATAAGTATATCTGGTTTTTTCATACAAAAATCCCCCCTTCTTGTTTCCTCAAAGGGGGGATTAACCTATTTACCAATTATCTCTTCTTATCCTTCTTTTGCACAGGTAACCACTTCAACTAATGAATAGTGTGATTGGTTACATTTTCTTGCACTATATTGATTTACACATGCATTATATTCTGCTTGTGTAATATCTAATTTACTCGTCACATTTATCTTGTCATATTTTCCTTCAAGGTAAATATAATCAAGATTTCGAGGAGTACCATCATTTACTTCTTTCACAATGTTTTGTCTACAGTACATAAATTTACTGTATTCTGTTTTTGGATCATCAATATCTTTTAATTGAACTCCATCATCCCAGCTTTTTGTATTTCCAAGATCCTCGCATTTCATTGCCAAGTTCTTTGTAGATGTACTTTGGTTATCAATATATGTGAAAGTCACTGTGTGATTCTCTGCGTTTTGCACCTGAGGGTGAAAAGCATTCCCAATTTGTGGATTCTTATCAGTCGCTCCAGTCCAACCCCAAAGTGTTCTTACCTTAATAGGGTATTTCTTAGCAACGTCACTAAAAGTAACTGTACCTAAGTCATAGCTTCTCTTGTTTACTTTTGATGCATTGAATTCTCCAGAATATAGCTTTTGGGTTGTCCACTGAGTACAAACTAATGGTTTGTTAGTTGGTGTAGGTGTAGCAGTTGCTGTTGGTCGAGGTGTGCTCGTTGGTCGAGGAGTTGAAGTTGGAACAGTTGTTGGTATTGTAGGTGGCGTTGATGTAGGTTTTATCAAATTACAGAATTCTAGGTTATCTATTGCAGATGAACCACTAAAGTGAACTGTAATATTCTTAATGTTTTGACCGTAATCTCTAGTGCTTACCTTCCATACATATTTATCTGGTAAGTTTGAACCGTCATGTGTGTTCATACCAACTTTTTCGGTTTTACCATCTGCAGTTGTAACAGTATAGTAATTGTTGTTGATTCTTTGAACACCGTGATAGTATCCTAATTCATCTCCCATATCAACAGCATCAAATTTAACTTGTGTTACATTTGAACCATTGAAGTTTATTGAAAGATTTCCTCCGTCATGATTATCTCTTGAGAAAGAATTGTCTACATTAGTATAGACAGGGTTTGTGTTATTTACGTCGCTAACTCGGTAATGTTTACCACCGTTCATGATCAACATCTTACCTGTACCTACTCTTAGGTCAGGTGTGTTGTCATTAGCATAAGGATCAACAACTCTTATGTCTAAAACCTTGAAAGGATTATAATAATCCCCCTGTGGTTTTATATTATTTGTTGAAGATAGTGTTGCATAAGTTGCATTTAGACTACCTGTTGCTGGAGACCATAAATTGGTAATTACCTCATTATGATTCCTAGCGTCAAACACCCATTTAAAACATGAAGGTGTCTGAGTTTTGCTTGATACCGCTGCCTGAGTGTTTGGTTGGTATGCAGGCAAAACCATTGCTGACAACATCGTGATAACTATGAAAGCTACCAATGTTGTATATCCAATAAGTAAATTCTTCATTGGTTATTTATATAAAATATTAAATAAAAAAATATTAATCTATATTCATTATATCAGAGTATTGCATTTCTATGTTAAAAAACAATTTCTTTAACTTCGGAAAGTGAAGTAATATTATAACCCAGGTTCTAATTCTTGTGTTGTAATTTAATCCTATTGGCTTTAACAATAAATATATTTGAGCAAATTGGTCTATTGTAGTATCATTTGTGGGTATAATAATATTGATTATTAGATTTATAAATTGGGTTTTCCTCCAAAAGTTTCAACTATTAAAGGGAGTTGAAACTTAAAAGGAGATGCAACCGTAAGCTGGAAGGAAGATGTTCACAATCTTAATGGAGGCTGAAGTTTTGCATCGACGTGCTGAGGTGGTCCTTCTTCGCAATAGCTACGAAGGATAAACTACATGGTAGAAGTGCCTAAGCCAAGGCTTCTGCAGGAAGGCGCGCTCATTAAAACATAAAATGCAATATAATTAGTACAACATGCCGAGGTGGCGAAATGGTAGACGCGCTAGTCTTAGGAACTAGTCCCTTCGGGGGTGGAGGTTCGAGTCCTCTCCTCGGCATACTAAGTAAAACATAACTTTCTCCAAGTTCAACATTCTTAGGTTCTCCCTCAGAACGAATCTTAACTCAAACAACGTCTGATTAGATATTCTCTGAAATTCTACAAATCTTTTTCCACTTGTTTTTGTTGCATACTTTTCCAGAATAGAAGTAATTATTTATAGACTTTATAAAAATCTCCGAAAAATAATTTGTTACGAAATACTCAATGTCAATTTCTGATAATATAATTATTAACATTCCATAAGATACTAGTAATAATAATGAATCTTGTAGCAACTCCAGAATCACCCAATAATAATATAATAGAAGACTCGACTGAACCTCCTGTTATCTCTGACAAATCATACGCAGAAAGTAGAGGGAAACTGTTGCCTACCCAGACAACCGAAGTGCCCAGCATGGACAAAGTTAATGTTTTTAGATTACCCAGGCTTGAATTAAAAGGATTAGAAAGACAAAAAAGAGAAATGATGGTAGGTAGAAGACTAGAAAGACTTAAAACAGAGAAGAGAGATATGAATTCAGTGATTGGTTACGAAGATGTTACAGAATATTGTAAAGTGGAAGAAAAAATTTCTTCCAGCGATGACGAGGCTACCCTAGAAACTAATCATCTACAAAATTTTGAAGATGCTGCTGAAATTCGAAGTAGGATGACTTTTACACAAAAGTTAAGTAGGAAAAAGTTTGAACTAAAACTTAAACAAGAAGGTTTTAGCAATGCTTCGGAGTTGTTAGAAGTAATAGAAAATACAGGTTTTGCTACTGTCTCTAATAAAAATAAGGAAGATATATATATTAAGAATTTCAATTATTCTAGAATCGATTTAGATTTTATAAAACAATTACAAAAAAAAGGTATTGATCCACAGATACTGTTTACTAGGTTATCAATGCTTGATTGTCCAAGCTATCTTTTGCATGATTTTGACGAAGGCACACTTGACAGTCTTATTCAAATAGGTGTGTTAGATGAAAAAACATTTTCTTCTAATTATCAAAAAATTAAATCATATAACTTCTTACGTATCAGTGAACAACCATCGAACCAAGATACGATCAATGCCCTTATTGGTTTGCTAAGTGAACAAACTCTTCCTATTGAAACTTCAAATAAACTTGAAATCGCTCAAAAAATTCATAAGTCAACATATCAGCGTGTCCCACTTAATGGATTATTAAAAACATCAATTGAAGATCTTGAATTACTAGGCCAACTATCCAACCGTTCCACCTATAGTTGGAATTCAAATGCATATATTAATTCTAAAGAGCTTGTAGCACTCTTTAAAGAAAAAGGACTGGCTGAAGACTTAGCTATTTTCCTCAAATACAAGCATAATCCCACATCATATAAGTTTGATATTTCAAATTTAACAAAAGTATCAGAGGAAGAGAGGGAAGATACATTTCAATACATTAAGAAGTTCTCTAATTTCATGTCTGACCCCGACAAACGTTTATGGCTTAGTGTCTTTCAGAGCGTTGATACACATTCGGGCGATAACAGAATAAATGAATTTGCGATAGACAGAGCGGAGGAAACATTTAAATATAAGCATATATTAGAGACTTATTTCGCCCTTCCCGGACATGAGAGATCACTTGGAAACACGAGTTTCATGTCAGAATTAATTCGCGAACTTGATTCTTTAGTACTGTCAGATCCTGATAAAGCATCAGAACTACTAAGCTTCAAACCGGATGAATACTATATATTATATTTGAATAGCATCTTTAAGCTGGGTGGTCTTTCTGTACAAAAATATGAGGAAATGAGAGGGAATAAACCAGAAAAGTATATTTTAGAAGATGTACAAGGAATTATTCGTAGTTATCAAGTTATTGAACAAGAATCTGAAGAAAATAAGCTTCAACTAATACTTGACCTTGAGGATTTAGACGGAAAGTACTTAAGCCATAGTAATACAAATGCAATTCAAAGAGATGAAGATAACATCACAAACAAATTAAAACTTGCAAAGAAATTTAGTAGTGTTAGCCCGGATATAAGACAGTTCATACTTGACACTCTTCCTACTTCTTTATCAGATTTTGAAGAGAAAAGTGCTACTTATGCCAATTTTTTTCAAAATCTAGGCTTGGGAGATTTTAATGTAATAAATTTCTTAATAAATTCTAAATCTGGGAAAGAATTAGAATCCATGGCAAGAAGTTTTCAATTCCTATTGAAAAATGAACAGTTGTTAAATCTCAGGATTGGACTTTTGAACATAGAATATAATAGAAATATCGGATTTTACAATTCAGAGCTTGAGACACTCAGATGGGTTACAGAATTAGAGGAAAATGAGTTTTTAAATCTTAGTAAAGAATTTCAGAAATATAATTATCGAAACATTAATACCTTATCTAACTTTGCACTATATCATCAAAACCGAGAAAACGTTGAGGTATTAATTGATAAAATTAATAAATTTGAACATGGTGAGGACTCTTCAAAATACATAGACTTTGAGGGTTTTTCTGCAGATTTATGGAAAATTAGTAGTGTGATGGAAATTATCAATAACGGAAATATTGATACAGTACTAGACATCGCCCTTGAAATTACAGATACAGAATCAATGATTTCCATAGATCATTTAGCATACCTATCTTCTATAGCTAGTTCGGATAACTTCAATGTAGAGAAATACAAAGAAACAATTAGAAGCATTCAAGAACTATTCAATGTTACTTCAAAATCTGATTTTAGATTTCTTTCGAAAGAAGAATTTAGTTCTATTTACGAAATTTCTCTCTTAGATGATGAAGCCAAGATAAATTGGACTAGTTTTATAAATGGTTTTAAATCGTTGGACCAAAATGATTTTGATTTAAGGGATAAATTGTCAGCGTATTGGTCTCTTTTTAATAATGAAAACCGAGAAGAAATTGAAAACTTCCTAAAATCTTATAATGAAGAGGTTATAAACTTCAATTTTAGAGATTTTTTAAGTTTCTTGAACGGCTTAGGGAAAGATGACCTAAAAAAAGTTTTACAACTTCAAGACTTAAACGGTAACATTGGGAATGGATCAATAGAACTTAAAAACTTATCACACTCCACCTTGAATGATTTATCTGTTGAAGGATTAATATTAATAAATTCCGTAATCAGCCCCCAATTACAAATGAAACTTAGCAATATCCCTGGAAACATTTACCTTGATCAAATTGCTCGTTTCACTACCGACCCACAAAGTTACATACAGTACTCCATTCCTTTAATTAATCGATTTGCCGAAAACGATATCGTAGTCAATTTGAATATCGATCCTAATGACCTGAAGGACATCGAGCCATCAACAATTAATAGCCTTATCGATACTATGAGCACCTTAAATAGAAGCACTCTATTCAAAAACAAAGTGTTTTCAAGAGATTATAAAGATTATTTGAAATTAAATGAATTTTTCACGAAAAACGATATCTCTTTGGAAAATTTTAATAATGTAATTAGTAGCTTACAACAAGGGGATATTAATAGTACACAGGAACTGATGATGTATTTCCAAAACGTTTATCCAATGGATTTAGAATACTACAATCAATTCATCACCACAATAAAAGAATACTGCCCATCATATGTTCAACCTTCTAATAATCGTTATGCACTTGAAACCAAAGCAAGTTTTGTTCAAAATATTGATTTTCTAAAACGAAACAAGTCGATTCTGAATCCTTCTATAAAATTTGACATAGCAAGCTTTGAGACATTAAACAAATTGGTAAATATGGAATTTGATGACAACCAATTAGTTAATATTATCAATAATTCCGTAATAAAGTTCCCATTGTCAACTTTTGGTGATGTAATTGATATATTACCAACTAAAGATGCTTCACAGGTTCAATTCCTAATTGAAACTATTAATAATCGATTATTTGAGCATTATGGTGAATCCCCCACTTCGCTTTCTTCAATAATTACTGAGCTATATAAATTAAAATCTTCGAATGCTGAAGGTGAAATAACCGAACAAATAACCGGTATCGTCGACTTATTATCAGAATTCCCAATTAATTTAAACGTGCTTGGATCAAATACTTACGCAGTTATTGATTTAGTCAAATCATCTCCATCAAATTTAAGATTTATTCTGGAACAATCATCAGGGTCTTCTGGGCTTATAAATAT
This sequence comes from Candidatus Dojkabacteria bacterium, assembly GCA_020429395.1. Lineage (GTDB taxonomy): Bacteria > Patescibacteriota > Dojkabacteria > B142 > OLB20 > JAJTYI01. The sequence continues at coordinate 64,709 of JAGQLL010000006.1, forward strand.
TAACACTCTACAACAATTTGTAAAAGCTGAAGTTCTTGATATTAATAGTGTCGAAGACCAACAAACATACCGAAGATTTGTAAATGAGATTGGTTACTTTCCTTCAAAGAAGATTTTTGCTCTTTACCGAAATTTTGATCAAAACAAAGACTTTACAACATCACTAGAATATCTTGAAAATATTGACGATCTTGCTGGAGTTGAAACGAAAAACGACTTTACTGAGAGAATTAAAGTTTTACGAACTAACCTATTAAAAACAGGAAATGTTGATCCTAAATCGAGTTTGCAAAAAGATATTCTAATGATTGAAGGTCGCTTTGAACTAGGAAGATTTAAACGGAATCAAGGACCCGAAGGTCTTGAGGCTATGGTTACTCAATATTATTATGACCTTGAAGAAAACAAAATCGCAGAATTACAAAGTGTTTTTACAGAGGGTGAAATTGAAGTAGATGTAGTTAAAAACTTTAAAATTAGCGAAGACTCTATAGGTATGATTGAAAGTATGTTAGGGAATACTAAAGAATCCATGCGTATTCTAAATATGAATGGTAATGAAATAATTGAATACACACTTAGTGAATTATCCCAATATGTTCAGCATGAAATGAAGAAATTACAGACATTAGAAGAAAACTCCACTATTGAACATCTTGAGGAGTTATCAGTTATTGAGGAAGCATTCAAATCACTCGATTTAAATAACATTGAGGGAACAAGTAACTTATTAAAATCAATTGGTTTTGATGATAATCAAACAAAAATTCTTCAATATTTGCTACAAACGGAGAAGCCAAGTATTGAGCAACTCCAATCAGTTGATAAAACTTTTGAAGATAAATCAATTCTTAATCGGACTATAGCACAGCTAAAAAAGAACAATCTGATAACTTATACCGAAAACGGAGACTTAGTTACAAATATTGATTTAATCCAGAATTATGCAATTAACAAAGTTAATAATAAAAATAAAAATATTGAGAAACAATTAAATAATAAAAAAGAAATGTATCGATCATTAATTACCACGATGAATGATTTAAATACTATACTCAAAGAAAATGGTGATTTATCGAAAATTTGTGAGATTGCTGGATTAAGTAGTGAATTTAGATCAAGTAATCCGGAGGAACAAGTAATAATGGCAATGCTTTCTCTGCTATCAAACTATAAAGAACAAGCCTCAAAAAATAAAATTAATACAAATAATTTAAACGATTTAACACAAAGACTAATTTGGGCATATGTACTGAAAAATCCTCATCTATTAAATTTAAGCCATGAATTAGGCACTGAACTAACTAGTTTAGCTAGCACTGAGATTGGCTTAAGACATCTCAATACTTTTTCCGAGCTTGTTAATGAGCATATAGGAGCACATGCCATAGAAAGTATGCCACTTTCCAAAAATCAGAAAGAACAATTAAGAAAGTCTTTTAATATAAACCCATTAATTCAAGATTTGAATAATTTTAATGCTTCTGAAGCCACAAACAAGAACACTTATAGTATCCTCCCCACAAGAGGAGTCTTAGCTGAATTATCAGGTGACATGGGTGATGCTTGCTGGGCATCCAGATCATCTAATATTATGAGGGATAATCCTAACATGACAGCATTTACAATAGTAGAGAACTATTCTGATCCATTAAGTGCAAAGTCTGTAGGTAGTTTCCTTGTAATTAGAGAGACAATAAATGGGCAACCTGCACTTATACTTAGAGGAATAAACCCACGTCAGGATATCTTTGATCAAGGAGTAACTGGAAATAGTTTCTTGGCAGAGACTCTAAAATATTTAGAAATTATTGCAAATAATATCAAAATGCAAGAAGGAGCAAGAAACGTAATCATTGTAGCCCCACGTAGTGAAAGTGGTGCTTTCTCTAATAGAGAAGCACTTAACTCAGCACATCAAAATTATTTTAGTGGTTCAGATTATCACTTAGATCATATAAATACTTTTAATAGTTATAATATTACCCAGAATATTTCAATCAGAAATGGAGATACGGTCTTATCTGAAGAAACAGTTGCGGAGGAGACTGTTATTGATGGGAGTAATTTGTACGTTCCATTACTTTCGTTGAATTAAAACGTTTGCTAATATAAATTATGAATAATTTGATCCCAATCATCTACGCATCGACATCAGGCAATGTAGAAGCGACATGCCAGCATATTTCCGATCTACTTAGAGAAGCTGGTTTTGAGACATCTCTACATCGAGCCGAAATTGTTGATTTCAAAGTTATACAAGAATCGAGTGTTATTCTTCTTGCAACTTCAACATGGGAACATGGTGAAATAAATCCTTTTTTTAATAATATTTTGGGTGAAATTGAAAAAAACGACTTAACAGGTAAAAGTGCAGGATTTATCGGTTTGGGTGATACACGCTATGAGCAAGTGTTATTTTGTAAAGGCATAGATATCTTACGAGAAGCATTTATAAAAGCAGGCGGAAAAGATTTGTCCTCACCATTGAAAATAAATGGTGAACCGTATCAGTATTTCAACACAACAGTATTAAATTGGACAAATAAGTTAATTGAACTACTAAAAAATGAATCAGCTTGATATAAAACGATTTGCAATAAAATTTGGAGGAGAATCTGGACAAGGAATAAATTCCCTTGGCGAAATTCTAGCAAAAGCATTAAAGAACACTGGTTATAAAATATTTGGTTATAGAGAATATCCATCTTTGATTAGAGGAGGTTACGCATCTTATCAAATCGATATTGGAAATGAAGCTATCAATTCCTCCTCTCAATTCTGTGACATTCTTGTTTGTTCAAGTCGAAGATCAATTTATCAATATCTTAGAGATTTGAGATCAAATAGCATTCTTATACATACATTAACAGCTGTTATCTTCAAACCAGAGGACCAAGAATTTATAAAATCACAAAATATTCAAGTCAAATATATTGACGCTCTTACACTTGCAAAACAACAAGGAGGCAATGCTCTAATGTCCAATATGATTCTACTAGGTGCACTAGCTGAAATTATCGGGTTAGATTTGACATCAGTAGAACATATTGTAAACGAACAATTTGCAGATAAACCAAAACTATTAGAGATTGACCTAAAATGTCTGAAAGTAGGTCATGATCTGAATATCGCTGACTATAATTTGAATCTACAAAAATTCGATGGTTGGCAAGATTCGAAAATTATTACAGGTAACCATGCAATAGCACTAGGAGCAATATCTGCTGGTGCGAGAGCATATTATTCTTATCCAATGACACCAGCATCTTCAATTTTGTCATATTTGGCAGAAACATCCCATGAAAGTGGAATGTTGGTGAAGCAAGCTGAGGACGAAATAACAGCAGCTCAGATGACTGTTGGATCCATGCATATGGGAACCAGAGCTTTTACTGGTACGTCAGGAGGTGGATTTGATCTTATGACTGAAACTATCTCACTAGCTGGCATCATCGAGACTCCTTTAGTTTTAGTTTTAGCACAGCGACCTGGTCCCGCAACTGGTCTTCCCACTTGGACATCTGCTGGGGATCTCAATCTAGCCATTCATGCTGGTCATGGTGAATATCCTCGAATCGTTATTTCTGCGAGTGATTTCGAAACAGCATACTCTCTTATTCAAAATGCATTTGATCTTGCTGAGAAATTTCAAACTCCCGTCATTCTCTTAACTGAGAAACAAATTGCTGAAGGTTTATATAATGTCAAAGATCTTCCACAAGATATCGAAATCAATAGATATTTGCTAAATGAAAATGAGTTAACTACTAAATCCACGCTCAAAAGATACCAATTTACAGAAAATGGAATTTCTCCACGATGGTTACCAGGAAGTGATCTTCCCCAATACAATGCCAACGGAGACGAACATGATGAAGTTGGAGATGTAAACGAAGAGTCACTTAATGCAAAACTCATAGCTGAAAAGCGAATGAAGAAAACTGAATTGATCAAAATGTCCCTCCCAGATCCAGTATTGTATGGTGAAAATGAAGCTGATATAACATTTATTGGTTGGGGAAGTGTAAAACCGGTGATTAATGATGTTAGAGATATTCTTAAACAAAATAATAGTGAAATTAAAATCAATTACCTTCATTATGACTATCTTTTCCCATTGAAAAGCGAATTGTTATTAAATGTATTAAAAAACTCAAAACGTCTAGTATTAGTTGAAAATAATTACCTTGGACAACTAGGTCAATTAATAACTTCAGAGACAGGATTCCAGTTTTCTGAAAAATTGCTTAAATATGATGGTAGACCATTCTTTATAGAAGACATATTAAATTTTATTAATTCATCTAGAAATGAGTAGTTTGTGTAAAACATATTTTGAAAATGAAAATGTTTCTTTGAAAGATTACTATTCAGATAATATCTATACATGGTGCACAAACTGTGGAAATTACGGAATAGCAGCAGCAACAAAAAGAGCTTTGGTTGCTGAGAATATAGAACCTAAAGATACATTTATGTGTTTCGATATTGGATGTAATGGCAATGGATCTGACAAAATAGGTGGCTATCGTTTACATGGACTACATGGTCGTGTAATCCCTGTTGCTACTGGTGCAGCACTGGCAAATAGGAATCTTTCAGTGATCGCTTCAGGAGGTGACGGTGCAACTTTAAGCGAAGGAATTGGTCATTTGGTCCATGCTATAAGATCAAACTACAATATTACATTCCTTATGCACAACAATTGTAATTATGCACTTACCAAAGGTCAAGCTTCAGCATCGACTAGACAAGATGTACCCATGGATTCGTCACCAGATGGAACACCCTCTGATACTTTAAATTTCATGAATTTTGTTCTGAGCTTAGGAGCATCATTTGCGGCAAGGACTTTCTCTGGAAATGTACAACAAATGACAGAAGTAATTAGAGCAGGAATTCGTCATAGAGGTTTTTCAGTCATAGAGATACTCCAGAATTGTCCAACATATAATAAAGACACTACACACGAATGGTACCAAGATAGGATTTACGATACTATTGAAATAAAGGATTATGATAATTCAAACTTTGATTCTGCGCTAAATATTTCAAAAGATATGTCTGAACGAATTGCAACAGGCGTGTTATTCGCAAATCCCAATTCCGTGCCTTTTGATCAAAGACTTGAAAATCGTCAAAATTATTCAACAGAACTAGTAGATGAAGTAAAAAGTTACAATCAAATAAGTCAGGAGCTTTTCAGTAGATTCATATAACTCTACGTCTCTCCGTGGTTTAATCACGGAGTCCCGTATACTCTCCCAATCGCACTTAAAGTAGAATCGAGATTCCGTGGGAAAGCCACGGAAAGACCTTGAGTATTTCGTTTTCCCGCTGTCTCTCCGTGCTTTAAGCACGGAGTCTCGTATACTCTCCCAATCGCACTTAAAGTAGAATCGAAATTCCGTGGTCAAGCCACGGAAAGACTTTGGGTATTTTGTTTTCCCGCTGTCTCTCTGTGCTTTAAGCACGGAGTCTCGTATACTCTCAAATTCGTAATAACCTTTAAAAACGAACTCTTTTCAGGTTGTAACCTCTCCTCTTATTCTCAAACCAAGTAATCTGTCTTGAGGCATAATTCCTGTGGGCTTGTTTTATCTTTGTTTTTGCTTCTTCTAATGAAATTTTGCCATTTAGATATTCCACAACTTCTTTGTAACCCATCCCTTGCATAGATTTACAATCTTGAAATCCACGTTTTACTAAATTTTTTACCTCTTCAATTAACCCCTCTTCAAACATTTCTTCAACACGATTATTGATCTTGTCATACAAGTCTTCTCTATCAAAAATCGGGTAGTATATTTTATGGTTTAATATTTTATTGGCTCTGCATGTCTTAGTTTTCGAATGTGCAAGTTCTATCCTTCTAATTAATCTTCTAGGGTTTTCTTTATCACTTTCATTTAAAGATAAGGCGGTTTCAGAGTGAATTTTATATAATTCATCAAATAGCTGTTCATTAGACATCTTGATTAAACTATGTCGAAGATTCTCGTCAATTCCAACATCCTCAATTTTATAAGATTTTAGAATCGAATCGATATAAAGCCCAGTTCCTCCAACCAATATTGCTTTTTGGCCAATTCGATTGAACTCCTCTAATAATTTCAAAACTAAATACTGATATTGTGCCAAAGTGAACTCCTCATCAGGGTTTACGATATCGAACATATATCCAACTACACCTGATTTTTCAATCTCATATGCATTTATTTCGTACTCCGATTTGTTTTCGTCTACATCTCCTTCTATCTGAATATTTTCTTTCCTCAATTTAACTCGAGGAAATATCTTAATCTCTAAACCTCTGAATCTCTTAATTTCTCCCTTGTTTGTCCCAATATTCATATCTTTATATACCTGCATAGAATCCGCATTAATTAAGACAGCATTTAATTCCTTTGCCAATTCAATAGCATAAGAAGTTTTCCCACTTGCGGTAGGTCCTGCAACAACTATTAATTCCTCAAAACTGTTCATCGTATCGAATTTACGCTAAATTATATGTAAATAAAACTGTCTATGAAACATTTCACGTATTTTACCATTACGAATAGTCTTTTACTCCTATTATTTGGTTTAACTAACACCTTTGGCATTGCTTATCTTTACAAGCGCAGTGAAGGTTCTTTTCTACTCTCAATTGGATTAATAATTTTAATTAGAATTTTGTATATTATTATATTACCTACGGGAACGAAACTTGTCGGGAGAATAGGCACTCGAAGTTCGGTAATAGTCTTTATGATACTACTCCTCCTATCTAATGCTTCACTAATATTAGTAGATTCAAGTATTTTCTTTCTTTACCTATGGATAATTTTATCTGCTGTAGCTTATATATTTTTTTTTATACCCACTGCCTTATTTACAAGTAAGTACACTGAAACCAAAACGAGAGGTATTCAAATGGGTAGAATTTCATCAACAATTTTATTTGCGACTGCTTTTGCACCTTTGATTACAGGAGAAGTTTTAGATAGATATTCAATTACTGGTTTTGTCTTGCTATTGGCCTTAATCATAATTATTTCATTATTTTTTGTCCCTAAATTAAAAAATATACATTTTGATTATCTTGGTGGTTTAAAAAAATTTAGATTCAACAAGTCATTATTAAGAGGTTCTTGGATTGAAGCCTGTCATTATTCAACTAGAAATTTAGGAATCTTTTGGTCGTTATATATATTTATCTTTTTTGATGAGAATTACAAAAAATTTGGATTGTTGCTCACTGCGATAACCCTATTTTCAGCATTCGTCAACATTATTGTTGGTAAGTATTTGAATCAACATAACAAAAAAGACATCATTAAAACTCAAGCAATCTTCAGTCCTTTTAGTTGGATTTTTAGAATTCTAGCCGTAAATCCACTTAGTATCTTCTTTGCGGATGCTTTTCATAGCTTAAATGGCTATATTCGAGAATCCGCAATCGAAAGTACAGCTTTTGATCTGATGAGTAGAGACGGACACAAAGAAATATTGGATGAAAAATTTGTTGTAAGGGAGATAATAATCAATATAGGAATTATCCTAACTCTATCGGCAGGAGTTATACTTACAATGCTATTTGGAATAAAATCGAGCTTTATTCTAGGAATTATTATCTCACTGGGGTATTTACTTATTTAGCGACTTAAGACTTTCCTTCACCACATCATGCTCACTCCAGGGATACTCAACCTGTTCAGCACCAAATGCCAAACTTTCTTCGTGTGCTTTTCCTGTTAAATATACAATATCACCTTTTTCTGCAATACCTATAGCAAGCGAAATTGCATCTTTTCTACTAGATATATCATCTGCATCAAAAGCAAAGAATGGTGTGTTTCCTGCTTCTATAGTTGTTCTCATATCTGATTTTAACTCTTCTAAATTCTTAATTTCGTAATCCTCAGAATCATTGAATTTCGCAACTAGCTGGCCTTTAGATTCTTTCGCATATTCTAGGATTTCATTATTAATATTAGAAAGTTTTTCATCTCTTGGATCTTCTGCAGTGAGAATTACTACATCGGATAGTCTAGCAGCAACTTCTCCCATTTTTCGTCTTTCTTTATCCCTCATCCCTGCACAACCAAAGACTGTTATGATTTTTGTTCCTGAATTCTTTAATTCTTTCAAACTATTCAATGCGCTTTCAAGTGAGTTGGGTGTATGTGCAAAATCAATAATAACGCTAAAAGGTTCGGTTTTTATAACTTCCATCCTTCCTTTTGGCGCTTTAAATGTTTTCAGATGTTTTGAGATTACATCTAATGGCATAATTTCCGAAGCTAACGCTATCACTCCTAAAGCGTTTTCAAGATTATACTTTCCAATCAAATGAAGTTCGAATTCTAGACTTTGCCATACAAATGTTAACCCATTGATTGAATGCTTGATATTTAATGTCTGTGAAGCACTCACCTCTTTCATATTGACATCTAATCTTTGACTTGAAATCTGTTCTTTAATCCATTCAAATGAATTTTTATCTTCCTTATTTAAAACAATTAAACCTTTGTTTTTAATCTGTTTTACGAGTTGAAATTTCGCCTTAGCATAATTTTCCCATGTTCCATGGTAATCAAGATGATCACTTTTGATATTAGTAATTATTCCACCATCAAACTCAATGCCCCATAGACGATTTTGTTGAAACCCGTTTGAAGTAGACTCAAGTACTACATATTCCACCCCTTCCTTCACCATCTGGTCAAGATATTTAGGCACCATCCAAGGATCTGGTGTAGTTACATGTAGTCCCGTATCGAGATCTTGATCGCCTATTTTTGCTCCGATTGTAGAAATATATCCTACTTTCAAATTTTCTTCTTTCAAAATGTGATAGAGCATCAGTGTGGAGGTGGTTTTCCCGTCTGTTCCAGTTACACCAAGTATCTTTAATTTCTTTGATGGAAAGTCATATTTATAGTTGGCATAGATTGCCTGACCTAGGTGTAATAGATTTTTAGCTTTTTGTATTGGATGTGATTGCTGCATTTCTTATTCTTTTCTTTTGATTCTTCTGAATAATATTTTCAAGCTTTTTTCGAGCACGATGTAATTTCGTACCTACATTAGTTTCGCTCATATTTAATAAGTCTGCAATTTCTTTATTAGATAACTCTTCAAAAAATTTATAATAAACAAGGTATTGTTCATCTTCGTCTAAGTCTCGCATAGCATTATAAAGCTCAATTTCTTCTTCATCAGCTTCTGCTTCTACATCAACGCCAGGTACATTTGACTCGACAAAATTTACTATATCTTCAAGTGATTTTTCACCTTTGTGTTTGTCATTTTTCCTGTAAAAATCAATGATATGATTTCTCGCAATCTTGAATATCCAGGCAGAGACAGTTATCCCCTGCCACTGAAAATCCGAAATGGAAATTAACACTTTTTCAAATATTTCTGAAGTGAGATCTTCCGCAGTCGTTACATTTGTGACTCTTTTAGTCACGAAAGCTAACACTTTCGCATAATGTGTTTCATAAATTTTTTCGAAATCCTTTTTGCTCAACTCCCTCTTTGCAAAGAGTTTCTTTTGTCTTTTAATCGAAATTAGCTTTTTAATAGGTTTTTTGTAAAAACTTTAATACAAAGGAAAATTATTATACATTAATAGCGGAATTTGAGAGATTTGTTTTGATTCGACTGAGCATTGATTTTGGGAAGCTATATTTCAAAAATGAATATGCTATTGACTTTAATGTGAATTTTTCTAATATCGCAACAGAAAATAGTGCACCTGTTATATTCTCTGAAATGGAAATCCATAACTTTTTAGGTAATATCACTTTTTCTTTTTTATATTCTATTTTTAATTTACCATCACTTAGGGACTTAACCTTTAAATCGGCATTCTGTTGTCCATAGCTAAAATATTTATCATCTTCAAAGTTAATTTTATTTCTAATTTTTTCAATTAATTTTTCTCTTATGATAATTTTCCCCTCTGTGGTATTTATCTGTGTAAGGAGCCTATTTGTCAGTAGAGAATTTTCATCATAATTTAGAACAACTAAATAGTCAGGATGTACAAATTTTGACCAATAATCTACAGTACTTTTTTTACTTGTGTCCGCGTTTATTATTAATCCTTGTGGATTTGACTTATTTTTAATCAAAGCAACAAACGCAGAAAAAATAAGATTAATCCACTCAACACTTGATCTTTGCTTGTCTTCATAACCAAGTACGTTCAATGGAATTGATAAATCCCACCATATATCTGCAATGTTTCTTCTGATATTCATTTTCTCTCTAAGAACTGTATAAAGAATCTCCTTAACAATATCAGAGCCACCGATACCTAGAATTACAATCAGTTTGATTTTATGTTTTCTTATTGCCCAACTAGACAATAAAGATAAACTCCATTTTAGTAATTGTCGAAACATTGAATTTCCTTTCATTTATAAAGCTCTCTCAATTTTAGCACCTAATGATGAATAAACCCCAACTAAATCAGGATATCGCCTCAATAAGGAATCACTTCTATCCTCCAAAACAGTCTCACCATCAGCACTTAACGATGCTAGAAATAAAGCCATCGTAGCTTGAATAATATTTGGAGCGAA
>JAGQLL010000006.1:75384-100167 GCA_020429395.1 Candidatus Dojkabacteria bacterium
ATCCAGAACATGCCATATTCTTGGAAACTATTATGCATGATCATACTACCCTTTGCTTTCAAAGCCATTACAATCATAATCTGCATAAAATCAATTGGTAGACCGGGCCATGGCATAGCAAATATTTCGTATATATCTCCTCTTACTGTCGTGTCACAAACTAATTTTTGATTTTTGCCTACAAACAAGTCACTTCCTTTTACATCAACTTTTACACCAACTTTTTGAAACGCTTGAATCATATACTGCATATGTTCTGGAATTGCGTCTTTAATTGTTATTTCTCCACCTGTTAGAGCTGCTGCTGCAATATATGCTCCAATATCTAGATGATCAGGAATTACAGTCCATTCTGTACCTTTTAGTTTATCTACACCTTCAATAGTCAATCTATTCGATCCTATACCTTCAATTTTTGCGCCCATAGCTACTAACATATTACATAAGTCCTGCGTATGAGGTTCAGCTGCTGCATTGTAAATTTCTGTGACACCTGGAGTCAGAACGGCTAGCATCACAAGATTCTCTGTTCCAGTTACACTAGGAAACCAAGACCAGATTTTCTTGCCTTTTAGGTTTTCTGCTTCTATATAGTAACCTTTTTCTCGTTTGTATTTAGCGCCAAGCATAACCATGTTTTCCATAAATGCATCAAGGGGTCTAGTCCCGAGTTTACAACCACCAGGTATCGGCATATGTGCTTTACCAAAACGAAGTAGTAAAGGAGCCATAAACATAACAGATGCTTTAGCTTTTTGCGACAAGATAGGGTCCATTTCAAAGGTGTTTACACCCGAAGCAATAATTTTGATAGATTTATGGTCGTTCATATACGTAACTTTTCCACCAAGTTGCCTAACTATTTTTAACATCAATCTCACATCTGTGCTATTTGGAACGTTATGAATCGTGACTGGTTCATCAGTAAGTAATGCCGCAGGTATTAATTTTAATATCGAGTTTTTATTTGGTATTGGTGTAACTTCTCCACTAAGAGGAATGCCACCTTTAATTTTGTAATATGACATATATTAAAACGATAAAGTAAGTATGAAAAATAACGAGAGTACTTAAAATATATTACTAATTGTTAGAATCTTTGGGAATAGCCAAATAATCTTTAATCGCAATAAAAGTATCTAACCAAAGCATTCTAGCATTGTAAAATGATAAGTCGCCAACCTGAGGTTCCTCAATTTTAATCAACATAATGAATTTTTTAGAAGGAGAATTATCAAACCCAACATAAGTAGCATTAATTTCAGAAGAATACCCAGGTTTATCTCTATATGGTACTAGAGCTGTCCCGGATTTCATTCCAATATTATATTCACTTAATTCTTGATACCGTGTCTCTGATAAACTTTTCTTGTAAACAGCTCTCATAAGTTGTGCTGTGGTATCTGCTACCTTTTTGTCTATAACCTGCATTAATTCTTTTGATTCAAATGTTTTAGAAGTACCATCACTATTTAAAACCCTATCCACAACATAAGGTTGCATCCTTTTCCCTTCATTAGCGATGACACTAACCCCAGTAATTGCTTGCAAAGGTGTCATTTGATATCCATGACCATAACTATAAACTGCATTGTCGGCATACTCCCATTTATCAGCATCTGGTAATACGCCAGTAGATTCTCCGGTGAGATCAACACCGCTAATTTTACCTACTCCGAATCGAACAAGATAATCATGAAATTCTTCACTAGATAATTTGCCACCTATATTTCTAAAGGCGACATTGTCAGACGTCACCATTGCATCAACGACATTGATAGGTTGATTTACAGGCTTTTTATCGTATGTGCAAATACATTGAATTCTTGAATCGTTACAATTACCGTTTGGATTAGCGTTTGGTGTGATGACTTCACAACCTCGATGTCCATTAGGTAGTATTACTTCGTCAAATTCTATTTTTTTCAAGTCAAGTGCCGCAGATACGGTAAATATTTTCGCTACAGATCCAATCTCGTAAGGAGTAGTTATTGCTTTGTTTCCAAATATATTCCCATCTTTTTCATTGTAATAGGTATTGGGATCAAAGTTTGGGAAGTTTGTCATTGCCATAATAGCGCCTGTTTTTGGGTCCATTATGATACCCGTAATTGACTTCGGCTGATAATCTGTAAATCCATCTTGAATCATCTTCTCTAAGATCGCTTGCAGATTTTTATCAATAGTTGTAACTAATGTTAACCCTGGTTTTGCTTCAGTTTCATTAGTATTATCCCCCAGAAAGATTGAATTCCCATAGCTATCAACTTCACTATTGCTCACTCCTTCAATGGGTCTTAAACTCCTGTCCCAAAACTGCTCAATACCACCTACTCCAACAGGTTCACCAAAATCATTATAACCATAAAATCCAAGCACATGACTTGCTAAACTACCTTCCGGGTAACTACGAGAGTTAACATATTCAAACCTAAGCCCTTCAAGCTCTTTATTTGACTTATCACTAGTTAAAGCTAAGAGTTGATCCCTATGAGCTACGGTAATCCTATCCCCTAATTTGATCCATAGCTGTTCACTATCTAGTTTTTCATTTATTTCATCTTCTGTTAAAAGTAAAACTTCAGATACTTTCCTCACAAATTCTTCTCTTGTTTGTTTGTTTTTGTTTTCAGCGTCCTCAAGTTCTGATTTCCAAACATAAAAATCAAACCTAGGTTCACTAAAAGTAAGTGTTGTCTCGTCGCTTGCAAGAATACTACCTCTAACAGCCGGAATTTTGATTTCTCTATAACGCTCGTTAGCTAGTGCGATGAATTCGTCTTTGTCTACGAATTGCCATTTAGCCAGAGAGAAGAGGATAGCGATAAATATTAGTAAAAAACCTGTGAATATAAAACTTAATTTGTAAGAGTGGAATTTTGATGTTACTTTCATAGATTGCTATTTTCAGCAATTTTTGTACTACCGTCAATCATTACAACTTCCGATTCTTTCATATCCAAATTTTCAATGCTTGTTAGAATCTCTTTTCTAGATTGAAGTTTTAAAATTTCTGCTTGTTTGATCTCATTTTCAATTCTTAGTCTATTTTGTTCATCTTTTACTTGATTGACTTTCTCACCTTGTGCTCCTACAGTTGTTAGAACAAATAATTGTAATCCGAAAAATACTAAGATTAATGATATCGAAGTGTAAATCAATATCTTGCTATTGCTTAATCGTTCCCTTTTTATGATTATATCTTTCATTTTTCTGTAATAAAATTTAAAATTACAATTTTCTCATCACTCGAAGTCTTGCACTTGAACTCCTAGGATTTGTATTTATTTCAAGCTGAGAAGGTTTAATTAATTTCTCAACAATTTCTATCTGCCCCTTTTCCTCCATATCTCTTATGAAATTTTTCACAATTCGGTCTTCACCTGAATGAAAACTGATTACCGATAAAATTCCCTCCTGAGCCAGTGCTTCAAACGCTAGGGGCAGAAAAGACTTCAATGCACCGATTTCGTCATTGACAGCGATTCTTAGCGCTTGAAACACTTTTGCTTCAGGATTCTTGTGAGTACCTTTACGTTTGTATAAGGGTACAACTTCTTGAATTAAGTGTTTTAACTGTTTAGTTGTTTTAAAAGGTCGTGTTTTTCTGTATTCAATAATCTTTCGGACCAACTCTTTTTCAAATTTAATATCAGCCAAATTTTTAAACATATTTTCTAATTCAGTTTTGTAAAGTGCGTTTAACAAGTCACTTGCCTTAACTCCAAGTCGGTCATCAAGTCTCATATCTAATTCTGTATTCTTCAAATAGCTAATTCCTTCAACTTGATAAATCTGATCTGTTGAAAGTCCCAAGTCCGCAATAATTCCATTAAATTCTTTAATCTTTATATTCTTTAATACTTCATCAAGATGTCGGAAGTTCTCGTTAACTAATGTGACCTGAACTTTTCCTTTTGTAAATGAGCTATCTTTCTCTTTAAAACCCTCTTCAATGAGCATCTCTTTGAAATTTTCAAGAGCCTTCTTATTTACATCCATCACTACTAAGTTTCCATTCCCTCTTAACCTCTCTATTATTTGTAATGAATGTCCACCTCCTCCTAACGTTACATCTAGATAAGTTCCACTCTTTTTTACATCTATCGAGTCAATCAATTCTTTTAGTAGTACTGGTTTATGCATTGCTTTTATTTAGTTTCATTAATTTTTCTGCAATATCGTCTGCAGATTTTGTAATTTTTCCAAGTCTTTGTTGCCATTTATCTAAATCCCAAATCTCAACCCAATCTCTCATCCCTAAAAATATTACGTCTGTTTCTATCTGAGCAAATTCTCTTAAACTCTGTGGTACAACTAATCTTCCTTGCTTATCTAAATCAACCTCAAAGGCTCCTGCTATGATAAATCTGAAAGTGTCTCTGACTGATAGATTCAATATTGGCTCTTTTCCAATAACTGCTAATAATTGATCCCATCTATTCTTATCAAGCAGTAGTACACAACCTTCGTAACCTCTTGCAAGTATTAAATTTTCGTCGAGCTCTGTTCTTAATTTACTAGGTACAGCTATTCTATTTTTGTCTGTTAGTTTTGTTTCGTAACTTCCTAAAAGCATGGTGGTGAAAGTGAATTATGAGGAATACTTGTTCTTGATTTGATTCAAGAATAAATATTTAGTGAGCAGTTGCTTGTCTCTCTCTTTCCGAAGAAAGGGAGGGATAAAAGTAAAAATATTTAATAGTACAAACTTATTAAACTCATCTTGTGCAAGAAGAAGAGTTCACCACTTTTCACCACCTATCACCATTAGTTTATATAATTTTAATACTTTGTGCAAGTGATTTATGAGAGAAAATAGAGAATATTACACAAAATTATGTCAACTTAAATTATATATAGTTATGATATAATCTAGTTAATATATATTCTTATTATGAGCGATATAGGTAGAGTCGACGAATCTAAATACAGTAAAGTTAATGCTTCTGGTGTACTTCTTAAATACACGGCTGTTCCTTTATTTGCATACCTCGGTGGTCACTTATTAAGCGAATCGTTTTTCGAACCTATGGGACAAATCACAGGTGCTGTACTTTCAACTTCGCTTCTTGGTATTTCTGGCCTACTCATCGCACAAAGACAAAGTCTTAGAACATTCTTCGGTTCTGTCACACCTTTTGTTGCTGGAATATTAGGACCGGACAAAACAAACGAGACAATCATCGGAATTCAAGCAACTGCATACCTTGGAGGATTCCTTGTGAGTGCTTTTACAAAT
The DNA here is from genome assembly GCA_020429395.1 of Candidatus Dojkabacteria bacterium. Lineage (GTDB taxonomy): Bacteria > Patescibacteriota > Dojkabacteria > B142 > OLB20 > JAJTYI01. The sequence goes on from JAGQLL010000006.1 coordinate 80,627, forward strand.
TTAGTTTCAAAATATGAAAAAAATAAATGAACGAAATACCTAAAGAATCAAAATTAAAACCAATTGGTAGAATTCTCGTAGGAATTGCATCTGGTTATTTTTTTGGAACGTTACTTGATGGTGAACCCAACAGTGCCAATGCTGTTCTCCTAGCAACAGCATCAATAGTTCCCTTATTCTTTTCAAAGCTTATGAAGTATAGATTTGATATTGGAGATCAGGAACCAATTGGCAGTGAAAATCTTAAATATATGGGTAACGGTTGCTCGGATAAATTTAGAACAACTCTACAACTTGGTGCAGGATTGATGATGTCACCAGCTGTAGAAAAATGGGGATCCGATGTTTTTCAAATGGCAATTCGTATTATTAACTAAATAAATTCGTAATTTCAATTTGAATTTGTTTATATGCAAATAGTAAAATTTTCCAGTTAATTCTTGTGATGATACCATTCGAATTAGTACAAATATCAGCTGGGATTGGAGGGGCATTATTGACATACCATCTTAGCACTCAGGATGGTGATCCACGGTATTATGTTAGAAATATTCGACGTGTTAATTTAAAAGACTCCTTTATTCCTTTGATTACCTACTTTGGTACTGGCGTACTTTCTTCAGTAGCAGTCACATTAGTCGAAGCAACAAGAAACCCAGACCAAGTTTCATCCAGTTTAATTCCTATTTTAGCAGCTGGATTAGTTTCTATGGCATCTGCAGTTATCGGAGGATTAGTTTCAAGTAGAAACGACAATAATGCAGATTTGTGACCTTTTCATTTTCTTCCAACAAACCTAGTTATCATTTTGGGTGAAATATTACCCGCTACAACCTTTAAGTAAACTTCCGTAAAAAAAGGAACAATGTTTATTGATTATTTCACTTCTGTTAACTTAGAGAAACTATTATGATAATAGATTTAATGATGCACCTGTAATCCCAGCATAAACTGCAGCTTTTAATGAATCTCTTCTTATTTCTGCTAAAGTCATTTCGGGATAAAAATGTCCTAATGCTAATCTTGCTGATAAATATCCTAATACGGCACCAGTAAGTCCAGCAAATGCTGCCCATCCAATACGCTCAGGTTGAATACCAGATAATACCTCAAAATCCATTTTTAGTTTATTGCAAGGTTAATATACTGATTATATCATATTAGTGTTATATGTATAACTATTAACTTCTAGTACCAATATATCTCGTTATCCAAAGTATCTAAAAGATACGATGTCTTAATTGTCAACGATTCCTCTCTCGTACCACAATTGAAATTACTATTTGTCTGTTCTTTAACTGATTCTGAGTAGTAAGTCTTCAAGCCCATCAGAAAACCAAACGGAGGAACTCCACCGACTTCAACCCCATACTTTTCCTTAACCACTTCTGGTTTCTCAAACTCGAACGCCTCACCTTCAATTCCCTTTAACTTCTCCATGCTTATCTTTTCGTTTGCTGGAAGGCACACCATGATATTTTTGCCAGATTTTTTACCTTTCAGAATTAGAGCTTTTAATCCTTCTTCAATTTTTGTCCCACGAACTTCAGCTGCTTCTTCTGATGTTTTCACTGGTGCATGTTTTTGATATTCGTATTTTACACCAGCTTCATCTAAAATATTTTTTATTTTAGTGACTAGCTGTGAACCTGAGATTGCTTTTCTTTTCAAACTTACCGATGCGATACGTTTTGTATCCGATGGGAACAATGTCGCCTCTCGAATATTATCAAGACCAAGTAGTAACATTGTTAACCGTTCCATTCCCATACCAAAACCACCGTGTTTAGGCATTCCAAATTTGAAAATTGCTAAATAATCACGAAAATCGTCTGGATTTAGACCTTTCAATCTCAAAGAGTCCTCCATCATGTCATGTTCGTGAATTCTTTGACCTCCACTTACGATTTCAGCCTCTCTACAAAGTAAATCGAAGTAGTTGGTGACTTCTGGATTTACTTCATTTGGATGAGCATAGAAAGCAGTCTTTTTCCTCAAGAAATGAGTTACGAAGATAAAGTCAGTACCAAATTCTTCCCTCGCATACTTACACAATTCTCTTTCGGCCTCTGGTGAAAGGTCTATTTCGTGTCTTTCATCATTTCCGGTTCTTTTGTAATAGAGTTCAAGTGCCTCCTTGAAAGTGATTCTCGGGAAAGACACTTCTTCCGGAGCCAATGCTGCTTCAACTCCAAGTATTTTCAATTCCTTTGAGTTTTTTTCATTTACACTTTTTACAATATATTTCACAGTATTTTCGAGCATATCCATTACATCCTCAAAACCTTCAATAAATCCCATTTCAAACTCAAATTGAGTGGCCTCTGTAAGATGCCTTCTAGTGGCGGACTTTTCTGCCCTAAAGCACTTCATTAATGCAAATACTCTTTCGTACACACCTACCATCATTTGTTTGTATAATTGTGCACTTTGAGATAATTTCGCTTCTTGATCAAAATAATTAACAGTAAAAAGTTCAGTTCCACCTTCTGAAGATGCACTAATAATATTTGGACCGAAAAATTCAGTAAACCCCTGGCTTGTAAGATATTCACGATATGCTGCAACAATTGTTGCTTGAATTTTGAATACCGAAGATATTTTTTGGTTTCTAAGTGTCAGTGGTCTGTAATCCAAAATAGTATCCATCTCTGCGTTTAGTTCAGGTTTGTTGTATTCAACAGGCAATGGTGTAGTTACCGGAATCTCTACAGTGACTTGAGGATTTACAATCTCTACGCCAAGTTCAGCTTGTTTGGCTTCTTGGACTTTCCCAGACACTGTTATGATTGAACCGGGTTGAAGATTTTTGACCTTTTCTATCTCATTTTTGTCTTCCAAAACTACCTGAACCATACCTCCCCTATCACGAATCACCATAAAACTGATTTTCCCAAGTATACGAACCGCATTTAACCAGCCTTTAACAAGAACGTCTTCTCCAACTTTATTAGAGAGTTCATTTGATATTGTTCTTTGCATTTCGATATTTTAAAAAATAAAAAAAGACCCTAAACTACATATGTAGTCCAAGGGCCTATAAAAATCTTCATGTTATTCAGGATATAGACGGTGCCACCTTGATTCATCCTCTAATTTAATAGAGAATCTCAATTTTGTATTTAATTGTTGTCACTTTTCTTTTCGACTTTCAAAAACACGTCGAATTACTGTATTTAAGATATTACTTTATTTCTTGTGATTAGACAATAATTAATTACGCTTACTAGCTTCATCTCCAGTAGCGATGTCTTCAATTGCGCCTGCAGCATTCTCCGCTAATTGGTGTTGACCTTGTTCACCTGCCGCTATCAAACCTCCTGCAATAGCATTAGAAATTTCTGCCCTCTGCCTATTACCAACTACCCCAGGAGAGTCTAGTTCTATAGGGTTACCTTTTCGATCGTATAGACCTGGTTCTTTTATTTCTCCAATCATTCTTACAAAATAATAAAATAGATTTCCGATTTTATCATAAGATCTCATAACTACAAATATTGTTATTATCTTAAATCAATATTTATACTACTTAGATTTAAAAGGAGTAAAATCAGCGCCAAAAACTATTTTAGATGGATAACAGGTAATATTTTCTCCTTCTTGAGAAAGTATATTTAGAATTTCTATTTCTTTAACTGAAACCTCCCCCTCAACGAATATTCTTTCTAAAAATCGATTTCTTGGACCTTCCCCATGTGTTCTGTCAACTACGAATGCTGCCACATCCCTTAGTCTATCTTCGATCTCTAGGGAAAACCTAGATATAGCACTTGGCCTTCTTCCATATAATCCATGTATATAATTCACACACATTCTTACATTCCCTAAAACAATCGATTCTCCATTCTCACAGGAGTTAATAGCATAATTTACCATTTTCTCCCAATCATAGTAATCATCAGCAATGAAGGCTGTTAGAAATATACAACCTGCTAATCCAAAATTCGACTTCCAACGATTGACTATAGATTGTGCAGGAAAAGAACCTAAATCTTTATACTGAGTCGGGTCTTCACTGAGTGATGTGTCTATTACATTCAAGGCATTATTTACCTCGAGAAGTAGCCTTGGAACATGAACACGTCTTTCACTCAAAGGAAATCCATATCTATAACACTCTACGATGTTATTCCCATTCATCCACCTTTCTGATGGCTCACTATTGTTAATATCTGGTAAAAAACTCTCAATTATTGGGTGTCTTTGCGTAGAATGCCCACAATCAGCATAGCTATTTTGTGTTCTTTGAGCTTCTAACATTAGTATTAATTAAATCTTTTTATACCCTAAATTATTTCAGCCATGTTTATCTTCATCTTGTTTATAATACTTTTTACCCTTATATTTCTCCGGCAAATAACTTTGATTAACCTTTAAACCTTTCTTTTCTTCTTGCCATGGGTATCTGACGTGACCTTTGCCATAACCAAAGCTTTCCATCAAACTAGTGGGAGCATTTCGTAAATGAAGTGGAATGGCATCGGGTCCATATTTTTCTAAATCGCTTAAGGCAGAGAATATTCCTTCGGTAGATGCAATTGACTTCGGACATGTCGCCAAATATGTAGCAGTTTGAGCTAGAACTAATTGTGACTCTGGCATTCCAATCATACTCACCGCTTGCATACAAGTTGTGGCCAAAACCAATGCAGTAGGCCTGGCATTTCCAATATCTTCACTTGCGAATATCAGCATTCTTCTTGCTATAAACATTGGATCCTCTCCAGCTTTGATCATCCTTGCAAGATAATGAAGTGTTGCATTAGCGTCCCCACCTCTCATACTTTTTATAAAAGCAGAAATTGTGTCGTAATGACTATCGCCTTTTTTATCGTAGTAGATGGACTGTTTCTGAAGCGCGTTTTCTACCTCTTTTAGAGTTATTTTGTTTGTGAGTGATAATAAAAGTTCCAATGTATTCAATAATGCTCTCGCATCACCATGTGACTGTTGAATTATATAGTCCTTCGCTTTTTTCTCGAACTTTGTTTCTGGATATAACTTTTCAACACGTTCGAGCAAAATCTCTAGCTCCTCATCTGACAATGAATCAAGTTTAAAAACACGAGATCGTGATAATAGTGGAGCATTGATATAGAAAGATGGGTTCTCAGTAGTAGCACCAATCATTGTGATGATCCCCTCTTCTACTGCATTTAGTAGACTATCCTGTTGTGCTTTGTTGAAACGATGAAGCTCATCTATGAAGACGATGGTTTGCTTCTGGAATAAATCTCTTCGAGAAAGAGCCTTCGCAATAATTTCTCTGAGTTCTTTCACACTTCCTCCAACAGCAGAGAAACTAATAAACTCCGAATTCGTCTGATCAGCAAGTAACTTGGCTATTGTGGTTTTACCTGTTCCTGGAGGACCCCAAAATATTAAAGAGACTAAGTTCCCCTTTCCAAGCAGAACGGTTATAGGCTTGCCTTTACCTAGGAGATGCTTTTGGCCGACTACTTCGGACAATACCTTTGGGCGGAGTTTTTCTGCGAGTGGTGCAGACATTATATTAATAGTTAACTACTGTATTTTACTACATTAGGAAATTTTTACTTTACTTTTATTGCTTAAGAATTTTTCTGCCGATTACGTAGGGGAAATAATCTGCGGAATTTATATCTTTCGAAAACAATAATCAACTACCCTTATGTTTTGGCGAATTAATTAATCCACACTTTTTATATTTCAATCCAGATCCACATGGACATGGATCATTTCTACCGATAACGTGTTTATTATTTAATGAGAACAAACCCTTGTGCCTTTAGTATATCAATAGCTTGCAAAGGTAGCGAATCAGAGTTACTTATACTACTATTTAAAACTGATATATTATTCGCTCGGACAACATAAGGTACACCATCGAAGTCAAAGTAGGACCTCCCAGGTCTAGCGTTAGCTATCATAAACGATGAGCTAATTACATCTGCATAATTACATTGAAGTATTGGGTAAACGACTCCTTGGGGACTTGTATGCTGAACATTTGATAAAGTAGTAATGGCATTGGTTGCATTCACAATATAAAACATTTCTCCACCATTATTATTAACATTTGAGTTTTTTAAAACAATTGAGCTTCCATTGACGCTTGCACCATTCGCTGGGTAAATATTCATACCTTTATAATAACCTTCAATATCTAAATCCCTGCCCTCCAAAGAAGATCCCGTTAAGGTAATCGTACCAATTGCGGTCCCACTTCTCATTCTCGCACCATCACGCAAAAATCTTGAGTTTGAAACAACAGCATTTCGAACATTGAAAAATGACACCCCATCACCATAGAATCTCTCTAGACGAATTCTATCTAAATTGGCACGTTCTGCATGCTTAATAATGATTCCAGTAGACTCAATGTCATTTCCCTCTAAAAGTGCACTTCTATCAACATTATCAAATAATGAAACATCGTGAATACTGACACTTCTATTACTTGCAATAGTTCCTTCTAGGTATATTGCGCTCCTTACGACACTATCTCCTAGAGAGATTAATTGTTCTGCACTTGCCACAACTGGGATTGTATGTATTTCGATATTTGAAATATCAATATCACAATCGCCAGTTATGTATAAACCTACGTCGCTTTCCAAACCGTCAAAGATTAACCGTGGTAAAGGTGCTCCCTCCATACCTGTCAACTTGATACTAGAATTACAGTTAAGAGAAATACCTGTATTTATAAAATGTGGAGAATTATCATCTAAGTGTTTACTTTGAGCTTCTACTTGAGTAGTTTTTAAATAGTAATCTCCTGGGGCTATTTCAATATGATATTCTGTGGTTGAATCCGCATTGCGATTAATCAATTCAATTGCGTTATAAAGTTGTTCTTCATTATTCACCTGTAAAAAATGACTTTCCACGGGTAACTTCTCAGTGAATTGATGATTATTTAAACCATGTGCTGTTGCTGGCAAATTCTGAATATCACCATCGCAAGCCGACATTGAAGCCACAAGAAGTCCCATTGTCAACCACCTTCTTAATCTATGTGGTCTTAAAGTCTCCTTCACTTCAGTTATGCTTTATGTTTTGAGGAATTTATTAGACCGCACTTTTTATATTTCAATCCAGATCCACATGGACATGGATCATTTCTACCGATAACGTGTTTATTCACCTTGGTGACTTCTTGTGATGTATCATTTGTTTGAATATTTTTTCTTGCTGCTTGTTCTAGTTCTCGAAGAACTCTGCTATTTTGAACATTCATTTTGGGCGTAGAAGCTTCCATCTCTCTAGTTTCGTTTGATACTTCATCAATCTCGTCACTATTAGTTTCCATTTTCTTCTCTTCTTTTGGCTTTGCAACAGCTCGAATTTTTAATATTCTTCTCGCAAATTGAGAATTGATGCTATTGATAAATTTCTCAAACAGTTGGTATGCTTCATTTTTATATTCAACTAACGGATCTCTCTGTGCATAACCTCGTAGTCCAATTCCCTCTCTTAAATCGCCCATTGCATCAAGATGATCAGTCCATAGTTGATCCATAATTTGCAAGTTCACAATCTTGTAGATTTCAGGTAAAGCTTCATCAAAGTCTTTGAATTTTGTTTCAACTAAATCATCAACAGTATCTGTTAGCGCCTTTTTTATTTTCGCAATCCCAATTTTCTCAAACTCGGATTCTAGAGCTGTAAGTTCTTTTTTCGCCAACTTTGTTCCACTTACTTTCTCATATGACTTGATCAAATCTCGATCTACTGCCAAATCTGCAAAATCATTTATCAGCTTTATTTTGTCTATCTTATCTTCTCTTTGTTCAATAAAATGCTCGTTAATCAGAAATTCTACCTCTTGATTTAAGAGATCCTTGATTTTTAATCTGATTGTTTGGAGTGCTTCTTTCGATTTTTCTTTTTCATCCTTATTGAGCGCATCAGCTGACAATGAAAGTATATTCAGTCTTCGAAGGTAGAAGATTTCTCTTTGCTGATTTATAACATTGTCATAGTCAACCACCCGCTTTCGTGTGTCAAAGTGAGCACCTTCCATTTTCTTTTGTGCAGTTTCTATAGATCTTCCAATGATTTTAGACTCAATAGGCATGTCATCTGGCAATTTTGTAGCTGTCATTAATTTACTGACAATCTCTCCGCCTTGAATGCGCATGATTTCATCGTCAAGAGCTGTATAGAACTGAGTAATACCAGGATCACCTTGTCTTCCACCTCGACCTCTGAGCTGATTATCTACACGTCTTGCCTCATGCCTTTGTGTACCAATTATGTAAAGACCACCTAAATCAGTGACACCATCTCCCAAGGGTATATCTGTACCTCTTCCTGCCATATTTGTTGCAACTGTGACAGCATTTTTCGAACCTGCATTTGCTACAATCGAAGCTTCTCTTTCGTGAAATTTTGCATTTAAAACCTCATGTTCTATATTCTTTTTATCTAAAATCCCTGACAAATATTCAGAATCCTCAATAGAAGCGGTACCGACCAAAATAGGCTGACCACTTTTGTGAATCTCTGTAATTGCTTCTGCTACAGCATTGAACTTAGCCTTTCTATCTTTATAAACTTTATCAGTTAAATCCTCCCTAATAATAGGCTGGTTTGTGGGAATCTCAAATGAGTCTAAGTTATAGATTTTGTAAAATTCTTCAGCCTCTGTAAGAATTGTTCCAGAACCGCCAGATAGTATCTTATATAATTTAAAATAATTCTGGAATGTAATAGTAGCCATCGTCTTTGATTCTCTTTTGATTTCTACACCTTCTTTTGCTTCTATTGCTTGATGTAATCCTTCTGAATATCGTCTTCCTGCTAGTACCCTTCCTGTAAACTCGTCTACAATCAAAATTTCACCATCTTTAATTAAATAATCATCATCAACTCTATATAAAACTTCTGCTTTTAAAGCATTATCCAAATGATGTGCGAGTCTGTAATCCTCCCAAAGATTTTTTACCCCTAATAAGTTTTCCACATATTCAACACCCTCATCGGTTAGGGTAACGGAACGTACTTTCTCGTCAACATTGTAATGTTTATCAACCTTGAGATTTTTCACAACTTTAGCGAACTTTTCATAGAGATCGTTTGAGGCCTCTGCTGGAGCAGATATGATTAGAGGAGTTCTCGCCTCGTCAATTAAGATACTATCCGCTTCGTCAACTATACAAAAATACAATTCTTTTTGAACCCTTTCTTCGATATCAAATACCATATTATCTCGAAGATAGTCGAAGCCCACTTCATTATTAGTGGCATAAAGCACATCTTGTTCGTAAGCTTCTTTTTTACTGCACTCTATTAAATTGACACCTTTCATATCACTTAACTTGGATATATCTAGAGTATCTCTTTCTTTCTGTGCATCTGCTCCTTTCGTGGCTTTCAATTGATCATCGGGAACAAATTTATAAGATGCTTGTGGAGTGATAACGCCTACACTTATTCCTAAATCTGCGAAAGCATGACCAGCATACTCTCCATCACGCCTTGCCAGGTAGTCATTAACTGTGATTACATGGCTACCTCTTCCAGTCAAGCCATACAAAGCAGCTGGCAAGTGAAATACTTGTGTTTTACCCTCTCCAGTTCGTAATTCTGTCAAACTATGTCCTTTAGCTAATATTGTAGCGGCTTTCAACTGTACTGGATAATGTGGTTTTCCCAATTTTCTTCTATTAATCTCACGTAACATAGCGAAAAAATCCACTACATTTGACTGTAATAAATCTCTAATCTTTTTCTCAGTTGAATCGTATTTCTTGAATTCTTCATTTGCCAGTGGCATTCTTGCCATCGGAGGAATAGTTTCGATCAGTTCTTTCAATTCTTTTCTTATCGTTTCAACTTGCTCGCGCATTACTTCAATATCTCTATTTTTATACTCATCTTCCTTTGCAAGAATTTCATCGACCAAAGGTTCGACTTCTTTAAATGCTCTTTGATTTGGGTTTAAAAACCGTGAAAATATTCCTTTTATCATGATCTTGTTGAATTGAAAAATAGTAGGTTTATATTAACATAAACATAAAATATTGATTAACTGCATAACAAAAAAACTTCATAAGAAGTTTTCACTTGTAAATATGCTTAGATGATTAGATTTGTGTGGCGATTACCACGATTCTCTTCTCTGATGAACCAGCAGTTCCGTCAGCTGTTGAGCAAGATATTACTTTTATTATATTTTCTTTTGATGGCTTTAGAGTTGATAAATCTCCAGCACTTCGAACAACAACAGATTTGACTTCGTAATTATAAACAATACCTTTTGCATCAGAGTAGTGAATTGTATCACCATCTTGTAATTGATCTAGATTCCAAAATGATCTAGGATCATCCGCACCCCAAAATCTTCTATGTCCAAGAAATATCTTCTCACCTTCTCCTTCGTATGAATTTGGATACAACCATGCTCCTTCATGAATTGCTTTCTCACCGTCCACTCCTTCTATTACTGAAGTTCTAACATTTAATCTAGGTATTACCAGAGTATTAATTCCCATACTTTCCACAACTACAGTGTTAGTAGAACTATCTTTTTGAATTTCATAGTCTAAGGCATTCTTTTCATTATTATCTGTTGTAGCAGCTTTTACATTGGATGTTTCAGTAGGAATTTCGAAGTTTGAGTTAACAGTCTCAATAGTACTCTTATGTTTAAAAGTAAGAGGTATAAGAGTAGACTCACCTTTTACATCTTGCTCTGGTTCTCTCTTTTCACTAAGAGTAAAGACTGCTACAACCACAAGAAATATCAAGAGTATTGACATACCTGCGATCACGAGCTTTTTAGTTTTGTTATTTAATAAGTTTTCCATATACACATTATATCATAATATATGAAAACGCTCGTCAAAACTGAACTGTCTCATCAAGAACGACTTTGACTTTAGAAAGTGTAAAATGTTAAAATGTGTTGCTCCCCAGATATTAATTATCAATTTAGTTATTAATTTACACTACTATGTCTAACACGAAAGCCAAAAAATATTTGCTTGCGTATACATTTATAGTTGCAAGCATAATGTTTGTGCTACAAATTACTTTAGTTAACTCCCCATTCAAAATCGCAGAAGCTGCGGTAGACGACCAAGGTTCTGGTTGGGATGAGTGTGATGGATGGACAGATGCAAGATATAGAGACAATGATACAGTTATAAAAGAAGGTAGTAGAAATATTGGTGGAATGTTATTGTGTAGAGACAAAGCATTAACAAGAGCATCCAGAGGTGATTTTTATTTTCCAGAAATGAAACCTGGTCTTCCAACACCACCATCAGGTTCTAAGACAGAGACAACACCTGGAACAGATCGACAATGGTATAACTGGGGATTAGAAGAGACAAAAGAGCATTTTTTAAGCCATGACACAGCTTGTGGATTAGGACCAAAAGTATGTCTTCCTACCACGACACCTACAAGAACACCTAGTGTAACTCCTACAGCAACAAATACACCTACAGTTACACCGACAAATACTCCTACAAATACACCAACCTTAACACCTACAGCAACTGTTACAACAACTCCTACAGTCACAATTACTTCAACACCAACCGCTACCCCAACAGTTACACCTACTTTAGAAGTAATCCTATGCAAACTCGGTGATAGAGTGGTTTATGATCAAAACAAAAACGGAATCCAAGAGATTTATGAAATGGGTGTAAAGAATATTAAAGTTGAACTATACGATGAAGGGATGAACAAACTCGGAACTCAAGTTACAAATTCATACGGTTTCTACTTATTTGACGAACTAGATTGTGATACAAATTACTATGTCAAATTCTATAAGCCTACTGATTACAAATATAGTGAAGCTTTTGTCGGCACCAACAGAGAATTAGATAGTAACGCAAACATAGAGACCGGTCTTTCTGAAAAAGTATTTCTTACAGGAACTGACTTATCAATAGATGCTTTGATATACAAAGAACAAATAATCTTCACACCAACACCAACAAACACCCCAAGTGTTACACCAACTCCTGGAGTTAAAGGTGAAGACTCAGTATTTGGATTTAGTATCGATAAAACAATCGTCGGAGACTATAGTTATAATGTTGGTGAACTTGTTACCTATAGAATTAAATTAGAGAATTCTGGTACAGAAGTGATCAACAAAATAACAATGAAAGATGTTTACACAACAAACATGAGAGTAGAAGCTATCTACTTATTGCAAAATGCTACAAGAAGAAATGTAACTACCCAATTTTTCGCTAATGATAGTGAAATGGAAAGTGGAAATATACTACCTCGTGATCCTCAAGATAAAACAAAGACACTTGATATCACAGAAATAACTGGTGACTTGAAACCTGGTGATAGTGCAATCTTTGAATTCATCTTCAAAGCTCATACAAAGAATTCTCAAGTCTGTAATCAAGCATTTGCTAGTGCAAATAACAGATCTGAAATTTCTTCACAGAAGGTTTGTGTATCAGTTGATGCAGTAGTACCTGTGACTGACTAATACGAATAAATTAGTAATTAAAAGGGTGAACATTGTTCACCCTTTTTTTGCCTTAAAAAATGTATACAACATTGCTATGCACGTTTCCGGTTATTTTATGATATAATGTATATATAGTTTTATAAAATATCATGAAAAATCTTTTAATTAGTTATACAGCACTCGTTGCATTTATATGCATTACGATGATAAGTTCACTTCTTATACCTAACGATGCTAATAATTCTATTGCGTTGACGGATGAGACAAATGGTGTTTCAAGAAGTATTTATTATTGTAGAATGCTTAGATCTGATTTAAATCGAGATCCTCTTAAGGTATGTAATGAATTAATCGGAGGATACATGGGTTATGATAAATGGGAACCAGGTTATCAATTAAAAATTGCTGAGAATACCACTCTTCAATATGCACAAACTAATCCTCATGACACAAGATGTTCAGTCGTTCAGTGGGATGTCTATGATCAAACTTTTGTACGATATTCCGCAGATGCCAATAATTATTGTCATTACGAAGAAGGTAATGATCACTGTTTAATAAATGGTACAAGGTCAGCTTTCAATTCAGCAGGATTAGATTCACTAAAACAACAATTTGACCAAAAGTGTGTTCCTACAACACCTACTGCAACTGCTACACCTAGACCAACTGTAACTTCTACTCCAAGGCCTACTGCTACTTCTACACCTAGACCAACTGCAACTTCTACTCCAAGGCCTACTACTACTTCTACACCTAGACCAACTGCAACATCTACGCCAAGACCTACTGCTACTTCTACACCTAGACCAACTGCAACATCTACTCCAAGACCTACTGCTACTTCTACACCTAGACCAACTGCAACATCTACTCCAAGGCCTACTGCTACTTCAACAACTAGACCAACTGCAACATCTACTCCAAGGCCTACAGTTACAAATACACCAACTCCAACTGTTACGATGACACCTACTCCTACAGTTACTATCACATTAACACCAACTCCTACTGCAACTGCTACATTAACACCAACTATAACTCCTACAGTAACAGTTACAGTGACACCTACTGTTACTGCAACCCCAGTTATAACACCAACACCTCCAGTGTTTGGAGAAGATACTGTCTTTGGTTTTAATATAAGTAAAGAAGTTGTAGGAAAATTAAAGTACCAAGTAGGTGAATTAATTACCTTTAATGTCAATTTCAAAAATACTGGTACAGAAAATATTGAGAAATTATACTTGAGAGATATCTATACAACTGATATGAGGGCAGAAAGTGTCACTTTGATTCATAATGGAATGAGCACAGATGTGACCAGTCTATTCTTTAAGGGTATCGATGATAGAGACACAGGTATGATCCTTCCAAAAAATCCAGTTGATCCTAAACAATTCTTGAATTTAATACAATTAACTGGACCTTTAGGAGAAAATGAGGAATTAACATTACAATTCGTTTTCAAAGCAGTAAGCAAAAACGAATTAGTATGTAATCAAGCATTTACTTCCCCAAACGGACGTAAAGAAATTACAAGTTCAAAAGTATGTGTTGAGATTGATGCAATCGTTCCAGTAACTGATTGATCATTCAGAAAGTAGATATTAAAAGGGTGAAGTTAGCTTCACCCTTTTTTTAACTCTAAAGACATGAGATCGAAATAATTCGTTGTATTATCTTTAAATACACTTGAAATAATTTTTACTTCCGAGATGGTAAACTTTAGTTTTGGAAAAGTAAGAGTATCAATAAACTCTTTCACTTCCCTAGTAAACCTTCTGTTTGTATGACCTTTTACTCTTGCTATAGTCATGTGATTAATAAGTTTTCCGTGATCTTTTTTCTTATTTACATCCATCAATCCAAGTGACTTAGTAGCTTCATGAATACTTTTTGTTAGTTGATTCAATTCAGAATCTTCTTCCAAGGAGTAATATAAATGAGTCGCAATAATTTGTCCTCGGAATCCAAAATTTAATTTGTCAATTTTAACTTCAAACTCACTCCATTCTGCACACATAGATTGTAAGTTATCCTGGATCAACCCCAGGCTATGCCCAGAAACACTATTCCCAAGGAATTGAAGGGTAATGTGTAATTGATCGAGAGGAACAAATTTAAAATTTCGTGCGTATCTTTTAAATTGCCTGTTTATATCACGCAATTCTGACTTAATCTCCTCAGTCGGTGTAACCGCCAAAAATGCCCTGTATTGTCCGTTATCTTCAAACATCTGCTTCAGTTAACTCGTATTCGTCGTCGTTGTTCCTGTATAGCATAGAGTACTTCTCTGAAGCAATATTTCTAAACAAGAACGCTTTCTTACCTGACATCTCTAGTCTTTCTATAGCTTCACCAACATGCATTGGTCTATTTGTTTCAAATTTTATATTTTTTACAACTGGTTTGTAATCTGAATAATTGTAGTTTTGTTCTACAAACTCCTCTGCAGATTCTTTTGCTTCTTTGATCTTCCATGGTTCTTGTTTTTCCCATTTCTTGAACTGTTCTAAGTATCTAGTTAGTTTTCTTTTTAGGAGTACTTCTAAACTATCAATAAGTGCTTCGATTGATACTCCTCTTTCCTCAACTTTTATAAATATGTGTGGCATTGTTACGTTAATCTCCATTCTGTATTGTTTGTTAGGCGGATAGTTTTTATTTGCACGAACATGAACATTTATACTTGTAGCCTTTGAAAGTAGTTCTTCATGCTTCTTCAATTTTGTATAAATGTAATCCTTTGATTTTGCAGACAATTTAAAGCTTTTTTGCACATATGTTGGTTCGACCATTAGTTATAGAAATAATATAAAGTAGCGGGCAAGTTTAAGTTTATATGTGTCCTAGTATTATTATAACGAAAATAAGCACAAATACTGCAAGATATTCGATAATTACTTTCAAATCAAGTGATTTTTCTTCATGGTGATTGACTATTGCTGTAAAGTAATAGTAAACAAAAGTTGTAAGAATAGCATGTGCCACTATAGAAATTTCGAAGTTTAATAAAGCAAGGAACGTATTAATGTATACCATTAACATAGCGAACAATAATATTCCTCCTTGTTTATTAATCAGATGATATCTAGCAAGTGTCAAATATCCCAAAATAATCAATAGCGCCGTATTGAGTAAACCAGTAACAATATATAACTCATCTAACAAAGCGGTGACTACAAAGATTGAAAATGAAAGCATAAAAACACTTGCTATACTTATCACATCGTATACATTTGCAGTTTTATGTTCGAGTTTGTATTTATTTTCGTAATAGGCCTTAATATTTAAAAACAAAATAGAAAATAAAACTAATGATATCAATGCTATAACAAACGCAAGATTAAGTTGAGAATTAGAGAATATAAAAAGCACGATACTCACAAAAAGGACTGTTGGCATAATCAGATGATGAACCCAATGTGCTTTTCGATGTTTTTTGTTTTTTGCTGTAAGTTCAAGTTGATCATCCATCGTTGTGGCATAAAACTTTGTACTGTATAGTTCAAAAAGTAAAAGTGTGTAGAGACTTATGGAAGCAATGAAATAACTGGAAGTGCCTGACGTATGAAGAATACTATAAAGTGCCATCACACCTATTGTGATTAATACAGCGTAAATGTAAGGTCGTTTTGTGTATTGAACTAATGTTTTCATTAAATTATTGAACCTCCAAATCCTCCCATAAATGCAACTAAGATAAGGATGATCATTGCAGAGAGGTGTAGATGTGATTTACTACGTTTGACGCCTGTAAGTCCAGATTTGTGAATAACGTAAAAATCAAACATAAATAACGCAAACAAAATAATTATGAAAGCAAAGTTAACTTGAGCCTGAATACCACCTGCTGAAATTGAACCCAGTAGCGAACCTGAAACTACAGTACGGATATCATTTCCATCATAATCTTGAGACAGAAAAGCGTTATGCTCAAATTGACCTAAGATTTCACTACTTGGAATTTCAAGTATTGTTTGATTACCCGCAGAATCTTCCGCGGTAATTCCTAATACGACATCACCTTCTAAAAGTTCTTTATAAATCTGAATTTCCCAAGCACCATCTTCATTTTTTATAAATAGATCACTAGTTACATTAGTAGAAACCTTTACCGTATCTTCTGCACTAAATATTTTAAATTTAATCCTTTCTTCAGTCTCATCTTCGATATAACTAATCTCCATCTTTTGTTGATCAATCTCGGGTGCAATGGTATCCACCGTGAAATTTATTAATGTGGATTCATTAACTTGCTCATCATTTATATAAGCGACAGCTTTTAGCGTCTTCGCTCCATCTTCAAGTGCAGATGGTCTGAAGCTGAAATTTTCACCTCCTGTATCGACCCTACCAACATTTACATCATTAATAAATATATCCAAAACACTAACATCTGGTTTAGTTCCTTTTATTTCTGGTGCATTTGTATTAAGGATAGAACCATTTTGAGGATCAGTAATGTTTGTACCTGGAATTGCAGTAGGTTTTAGGGTAGGAACTGAAGTAGGAGCAGGTTTGCTAGTAGGGGTCACTGTCTTTGTAGTAACTTGTGTAGCGGGGACAGCAGTTGGAGCGGGTGCTGTGACTTTTTGTTTCGATCCAAAATGAACAACCACAATAGTATTATTTGGGTTTCCTTGATAACTACCATATGCAAACCCAATACCAATTTCAGTAAAATTCCCACTCAGAACGTTTGCCCTGTGTGTTGGACTATTCATCCAGGCGTTCATTAATGTTGTACTATTGGAGAATCCTTCACCAAGATTTTCTCCCGCATAGATATACTCGTAACCTGCGTTCAAGATAAAACTCCATGGTGAAGTACCTGGTGGACAATAATGATCCCAACAATCGCTTGCTAACATTGCTTGAGCTTTGTTGGTTGCAGATGTGACTAGCTGATTATTCACTGTAAGACCACCCAAACCATTTGCTGACCTATTTGAGTTATGGAGACTATATAGAGTACCTGCATCAACAGCAGCTTGAACGGTACTTAGTCCAAGTTGCCCAACAATAACATTAAAAAGGAATATCACCAAAACATATACTACCAAAGCAGATCTATGCAAAAGATATGGAGTATAGTTGTTTTGAGAGGTTGGCAGTAAAAATCTTCTCATACTTCAATTACTTATACTAAATATAATAGCAGAAAATCGTAAACTTGAAAGTATGTTTACGGATTCTTGTCTAAAGAACCACTTTTAATGATATAATAGATATATAGTCTTTCATTTATTGAATTCTTAATGATAAGAGACTATATTATTTATATGACCACTATAACAGAATAATTTAAAATGTCGGATGATTATCAAAAATTAATCAACATTCTAGAACAAATTGAGATAGAAATTCAGGAACTCGAGAAAGATGTTTTGCAGATTTTCCTTTTTGAGGATCTGATTGACTAAACTATAAGACTAAACTTTGCTTCCAATCGCTTCTGAAATATTCTCGTAGCCGTCTTTTTCTAAAAGTTCAACCAATCCTTTGTTTATTTGACCTATCAACTGAGGTCCATTAAATATCATTCCCGTAATCATCTGTACTAAATTAGCTCCATAGCATATTTTTTCATACGCACTCTCTGCAGAATCTATTCCGCCGACACCTATTATTGTGAGTTTATCCTTGTATTTCAGATAAGTTTTCCTAATTAGATTATTCGATAGTTCACGAGTTGGAATACCACTTACTCCACCTCGCATATCTTCAGGATACTTTTCTGTTATGTATTCACTATTTCTATCTTTGTTTAAATTTCCAATGATCACCCCACTAATATGATGTTTGACAGCTGTTTCCAATAATAGATCAAATTTGTCCCATGGAAGATTTATTGGCATTTTTAAATATATGGGCTTTTCGATTTTAATTTTTAATAAAGAAACTAAAAGTTTCTCAAGGCGCTCTGGTGTTGAATAAGGTTCACCATAGAATGTGTTAGGACATGAAATATTTATAGTGTAATAGTCCCCTACCCCTGCTACCACTATTTTGTCTAGGGATTTTGTGTAATCATCAATCCCCTCTTCTAATCCACTTGCTTGAGCAGAGTTCGTTCTAGCAATAGAAATACCAAGTACATTACCTGTGAGAGGTTTATAGTCTTTTTTTATTTTTTTAATAATTTTGTCTACTCCAATATTTTTTAAACCATAGAAAACAACCAACCCTTTGTCTTTTTTTAATCTATAGAGACGTGGTTTTGGATTTCCCTCGTATGGATGTAGTGTAACAGAGCCAATTTCTGCGAAACTAAACCCCACATTATGAATGACTTTAAGTAAGTTGGCATCTTTGTCAAAACCCGCAGATAACCCTACTGGATTTCTATAAGTTAATCCATCGACTTCTTGCTTTAACTTAGCATGATTAAAGTCAAATACTAGCTTTGTTATGAAATTCAAGAGAGTAATTTTCCCGAGAATCTGTCCAAATTTGAGCATTCTATCGTGAACGTCTTCAGGGTCTTTCTTAAAGAATAGTGGTTTTAGAATATTTTTATAACTTTTTTCAATCAGGGTTGTGAATAGCATAGTATTTTGAGTCTTAATAAGAAATACATATCTTGTAGATCAAATATAGGTAATATATAATTTATTTATGGTAACTACCTCCACTAGTGATATTTAGCACACGGTACAACTGTTCTATCATTAGAACAATTGCCAACTCATGCGTAAAGGTAAGTTTTGATAACGCTATAGAATAATCACATTTTTGAAGAAATTCTTGATCAAGTCCAAATGCATTACCAAAGATAAAAGTGATATTATTTTCATATCTAAATCTTTTATCTACAAAAAATTTAAAACCCTCTGTTGTAAAATCAGTCCCTTGTTCACTTACTGCAATTGTGTATCCCAAATCTCTAAAACTGGAATTTAAATCACTAGCTTCAACTTTTCTTCCATCAACATCCTTGAGAACTCTATACTCTGTTTTGGAATATTTTCCAAGCAACATTAAATAATACTCTATAAGTTCTTTTATAGGTTCTGATTTTATTTTACCAAATGTTATAAATGTGATTTTTGTCATTTTATATTTGCTTAATGTTAGAATGATTTTACCATGACAA